>JAQUKF010000136.1 GCA_028719265.1 Candidatus Omnitrophota bacterium | reverse complement strand
GCGCGCAGGCACCCTGGAAGATCTGATCAGGCGTTCAGACCTGGTTATAGAATCTTCCCGGGCAGGGGCGTCCTGGGGGATAGTATCGCGTTCATTATCCGCCGGCCGGAAGGTAATGGTGATGAGCGTGGGAGGGATGGTCGGTCACATGGATGAGATATGCCGTCTGTCCGATATGAATAACGCAATGGTTTATTTTCCCAGCGGCGCTATTTCGGGCGTGGACGCCTTGAAAGCGGCAGGCATTGCGGGAATCAAGAAGGTTGTTTTGACCACCCGCAAGAACCCCAGGGCATTCAAGGGGGTTGAATACGTAGAGAAAAATTTCAAGCTGTCCGGCTTAAAAAAGGAAAAGGTGCTGTTTTCCGGCAGCGCATCCGAGGCAGTCAAGCTTTTCCCGCAGAACATAAACGTTGCCGCAGTATTGGGACTGGCCGGCATAGGCATACGCAAGACCCGCGTGCGCATAATTGCCTGTCCCGCTGTTAATAAAAATATACATGAGATCGAGATCAGGTCGGCGGCCGGCGATATTTTTACGCGCACCGAGAATGTATTGCATCCGCAGAACCCGAAGACCAGTTTCCTGGCGGTATTGTCTGCGATAGCGACCTTGAAGCAGATCCTGCAGCCGGTAAAGATTGGAACATAATCAACAAAAAGAGAGGGGGTGAGTTTAAACAATGGCAGAGAAAGTAGCGAAGGTGGGAGTAAAGAGAGAGAAAGGTTACCTCTACTATATTGACAAGCAGGGTGATGTCTCTTGCGCAAAAATGGCCAGAGGCTCCAAAAAAGGAGGTAATCCCAAGAAAGTAGCCAAGTGCGGCATCAAGAGGAAGGTAGGCTACCTTTATTTCTTGGATAAGAAGGGTGATGTTTCATGCGCTAAAATGAAGAGAGGCGGGAAAAAGAAGAAGAAAAGATAAGCCTTTCCGGCTCTTGAAAAAGTACGGCCCCTGTAAGATGAGATTGCTTTCTGATTTTACAGGGGCTTACTTTTTATGCTATAATTTTAAATCCAACAGCCTACTGGGCCGATAAAGAGATGAATAAAATTTTCCTGATTACCCTTTCATGTATTTGCCTGCTGGTCTATGCGCCTTATTTGAATAACGGGTTTGTTTTTGACGACAATGCCCTGGTTGTGGAAAACCCGCTTGTTAAATCCCCGTATCTCCTGCCGGATATTTTTAAGACTGCCTTATACGACCATTGGCTGGGGGCGCAGCCTTATGACCGGATGTACCGGCCCCTGCAGCTGCTCTCGTATCGCCTTGATTACGACCTTTGGGGGCTTAAGCCTTTCGGTTTTCATTTAAGCAATATATTGCTGCACCTGTTTAACTCCATGCTGGTTTTTTCCCTGATTTGGCTGCTTTTCAAGCGCAGGATGCTGGCGGCCTCAACCTCTATCTTGTTCATGGCGCATCCGGTACAGATCTCGTCAGTGGCATATGTTTCGGCCAGAGGGGATCTATTGAGCGCATTTTTTATTCTTTGTTGCTGCGTGATGTTTGCCGGATTCCTGGTTTCAGGGAAACCCCTTGCGTATCTTTTGAGCGTTGCCGCGGCGCTGGCGGCGTTCTTGAGCAGGGAAAACGCCATTTTGATAGTTTTTCTCCTGGTTCTTATCTCGTTAATTCTCGAGGGTAAGATAAGGCTTAAATATTTATGCCCTTTTATCGTTATGAGCCTGCTTTACCCGGTATTGAGGTTTTTTGTTCTCGGGGCAAGCGGCTTGAGCATGCACGGGGATTATCTGGGCGTAACAGACCGCCTGGTCAATTTCCTGAATATCGTCTGCCGGTACGCGCTATTGCTTATTTGGCCGCATGACTTACGCATGTTCCATTCCACGGCCATTATAAAACACCTGAATTATCCGGTATTGCTGTTTGGGGCGGCGGTATTTATAACGGCGCTGGCGGCCTTAAAACGGAGAGCAGGCAGGCGCTTGTCTCCGCCGGTGAGGTTCGGGTTGTCCTGGTTCCTGGTATGCCTACTGCCGGTCTATTTCTTTTTTAACGCTTATCCTGCGTTGGGGAAGGCGCTCATGGCAGAGAGCTGGCTTTATCTGCCGAGCATAGGTTTCTGTCTTCTTTTTTCCTGCCTTTGTCTTTTAACCAGGAGCGGGAGAATAGTTATTTTAAGCTGCGTCCTGGTCTTTGGTTTGATAGTCGCAGCCAACAGTGTGTATTGGCGTAACAATGTGGCTTTTTATGAGAGGACTTTAAGATTCCTTCCCGCAGACAACATACTCTTAAGGAATTTGGCCGGCGCATACATTGAAGCCGGGGATATGACAAAGGCGATGGCTGTCATAAGCAAGCTGGGAAAGGATTATGCGGACAGCCCGGTTGAGAATATGGCTTACGGCCAATATTATTTTGCCGCGGGGGACCCCGCGGAGGCTTTAAAATATTACCGGAGGATCTTAAAAAGGAATTTTTTCGGTAACTATTCCATGAGTTTGTGCTATGCTAAGTTAGGCGATATTAATAAGGCTACGGAGTT
>JAQUKF010000135.1 GCA_028719265.1 Candidatus Omnitrophota bacterium | reverse complement strand
CTATCCCAACAGATGAAGAAGGCAGCCGGTTTTGACAGGTCCGGACGCAAGCATGAAATAATCAGTGCCGCCAGGAAGATAATCAGCAGTAAGGGATTTGCGAACCTTACCGTGCGGCAGATTGCCCGGGATTTAAATCTAACGGACGGCGCCCTTTACAGGCATTTTAAGAGCAAAAAAGAGATCGTCAGCCTCTTAATAGATAACATCGAAGACACCCTCTTGTCCGCGATCGAAGAAGCGGCCCGCGCGCGGAGGGACCCGCTGGATAAATTATTCGATATATTCCTGTCCCATCTTTCTTATGCCGAACAGAGAAAGGGGATTACCTTTATCATTATGAACGAAACTTTGAGTTTAAAAGATAAAGGCCTGCAGGACAAAATGTTTGGGGTTATTGACAGGTATCTAAAGACAATCAAGCTGATCCTTAAAGAGGGGATAGCCTCGGGCAGGTTCCGCGGGGGGTTAGATCTTGTTTCGGCAAGCCTGGCCTTTTTCGGCACGGTGCAGTCTACTGTCACTATATGGGCGTTAGGCGGTTTTAAATACAGTTTGCGCAAGGACCATCTCAAGGAGATATTCAGTATTTACAAAGGGGGGATCCTTAGGTAGGCGTATTTATCTTTGAATTTTAGAAAATTGAAGGGTCCAGAAAGTTATCTTTCTGGAGGCGTTAGATGGTTGGGCCGCCATCTGGTTAAAATCAGGTGGCGGATTTATTTTTTTATGGGGCAGGCGCGTTTCTGCTAATAGCGGGGTTTTACAAAGGAAAGGAGCGGCTATGAACTGGAAGGATATCAGAGGTCCGGATGATATTATCGATGTAGGTAAGGATAAATTCTCCAATTTTGGCAAATGGCTGCCGTTGATAATCCTTGGACTTTTTGTCTTATTGGGGCTGAACGGTTTGATTTATTCGATCGGTCCCGATGAAGTGGGTGTAGTGCAGAGGTTCGGTAAATACACAGGGTTAAGCGCTCCCGGCCTGCATGCCAAGCTTCCGTTCGGGATAGAGAAGGTTACCCCGATCAAGACCGAGAAGATATTCAAGGAGGAGTTTGGCTCCGGTTCAATGCGGGTTAAATCAAACTATTCCTCCGGGCACTATTTTGAAGAATCTTTGATGCTCACCGGCGATTTGAACATCCTGGACGTGCGTTGGATAGTGCAGTTTAAGGTTAAGGATCCGGTCAAGCTGCTTTTTGCAGTTAGGAACCCCCGGGATAATATCCGCGATATTTCCGAAGTGGTAATGCGCCGGCTGGTAGGGGATTATAGCGTGGATGAGGTACTTACTACCGAAAGAGAGGAAATTGATCACCTGGCGCAGCAGGAAATGCAGGAGATACTGGATGATTATCAAACCGGGGTACAGATTATTACGGTTAAGCTTTTAGATGTCAACCCTCCCGAGAAGGTCAAACCTGCTTTCAATGAGGTAAAC
This sequence comes from Candidatus Omnitrophota bacterium, assembly GCA_028719265.1. Classification (GTDB taxonomy): domain Bacteria; phylum Omnitrophota; class Gorgyraeia; order Gygaellales; family Profunditerraquicolaceae; genus UBA6249. The sequence goes on along the minus strand of JAQUKF010000135.1, from coordinate 1,087 downwards.
GAGGCAAAACAGGAGAAGGAAAAAATGATCAACCAGGCCTGGGAGGCCTACAATAAAGTTATCCCCAAGGCAAGAGGGGAGGCGGAGAAGACTATCCGGGAGGCTGAGGGTTACGGTTTGGATAAGGTAAACCGGGCCAACGGCGAAGCAGAAAGATTCATGGCGACCCTTGAGGCTTATAAACGGTCGCCTGAAATAACCCAGAAGAGGCTATACCTGGAGACCCTGATGGATGTCTTACCCGAGGCTAAAGAAAAATATATTATTGATCCCAGGCAGTCTTCGATCCTGCCGCTATTGGATATAAACGGCAAAAGAGGAGGTGGGCAATGAAGAGCGGATTCTTAAAGAAATTCCTGGCAGTTTTTGCCGCTTTGTTTATTTTGATATTGGCGGCTTTTGGGAGCGGGGCGTTGTTCATAATTGAAGAAGGAAAGCAAGTAGTGATCACCCAGTTCGGCAGGCCGGTCGGCCAACCCTTGACCTCCGCCGGGCTGCATTTCAAGATACCGTTCATCCAGCAGGGGCACTTTTTTGAAAAGAGGATCCTGGGTTGGGACGGAGACCCGAACCAGATTCCTACCAAAGATAAGAAGTATATCTGGGTGGATACTACCGCCCGCTGGAAGATTACCGACGCTTTGAAGTTCCTGCAGTCGGTAGGCAACGAAATAGGCGCGCAGAGCCGGCTGGATGATATCATTAATTCGGCTACCCGGGATGTAATTACCAGCCACCTGTTGGTGGAGGCGGTAAGGGATTCCAATCGTATCTTGGAGAATAAGGAATTCGGGGAAGACGCCATTTTCGCTGATGAGGCGTTAGAACAGATCTCCGTGGGCAGGCAGCAGCTCACGCGTTCGATCCTGGAAAAGGCCAAGATCCTGGCTCCCCAGTACGGGATAGAGATCGTGGATGTACGCATTAAACGTATAAATTACGTGGAAGATGTGCGTAATAAGGTTTACGACAGGATGATCGCGGAAAGGAAACGCGCGGCGGAAAAATACCGTTCCGAGGGACAGGGAAAATCAGCGGAGATATCAGGACAGGTAGGGAAAGAATTAAAGCAGATTACTTCGGAAGC
>JAQUKF010000134.1 GCA_028719265.1 Candidatus Omnitrophota bacterium | reverse complement strand
AACATGGAGCGGAAGAGTTGCTGTATTGAGGCTGCCTGATAATTATGGAAACTCCGTTTGTCGGGCTGATTAATACGGCAGGTATAAAATCACCGGTAGAGAAGGTCATCGTGCAGGGGTAACTCTCCGTACAATTGCTTCCCGCGGACCAATCCCCTATCCTTATCTTCTCAAGGGCATACACTACCCCCGCTTTAGCAGCGTAGTGGGCCTGGATGCGGCTGACCTGGTGGTGGGTTAAACGCAGCTGGTTAAGAAGTATCCTTAATATCACAGTACTCAGGGTAGTGACTACAATTATAACCCCTAAAACGATAAACAACACTACCCCGTTTTTCTTGCTTTTAGGCATCTTTTCTTAGAGAGATGCGATAATCATTATCAACCTTGACCAAAATAACGTGTCCTTCGCGGGCAAGCCATCCCAGGCTCATTAAAACATTATCCCTGTCTTTATCGATGCCTTTTGCCAGGCTGGAAAGAGTCGCCTCCCCATGCTGGTCAAGATAATGCCAGATCTCTCCGGCCACTATTCCGATTTCGATTATCATTTTATCCTCCCTCTCTGCTTTTGGCAGTTTATAAAATTATTTTATAAACAAACAACAATAAGTCAACTGTTTTATTTATTGGCGCCTATCCATTCGATGCGTTCTTCGGCGAAAACAGCCTCCTCAACCTCCATCCTGCTTACCCGGCCATACAGCTCCAGGGCCGTGGGCAGGTCGTTTTTATCCTCATAAATCTTCGCCGCCCTCAACAGGGCGCGCGCGGAAATCCCCAGGTCATCCCCGCTCGCTTCGGATGACTTTAAATACGCCTCCGCCGCAACAGCAGTTTCATTCCTGGCCTCATAAGCCTCTGCCAGGGAAAACCATATATAGCCGGAGCTCCTGGCATCGACCAGCTCCAGGGCTTTCCGGTAGAATAAGACGGACTTGGCATAATCCTGTGTTTTATAATAACATTCACCCATCCGGGGGAATATCAAAGGGCTCATATCTGGATAATCTGCCAGGATGCGCTTGTACTCTTTAAGCGCTTCCCCGAAAACCCCCTCCTGCCGGTAGATATCCGCCAGGGACAAAGCGGAATCGGCTTTAAGTTGTCCATCCGCGGAATCGCGGGCGGACTTGAACTCCTCGATCGCCCGGGAAAAATCCCCTTCGCTCCCGTAAATTACGCCCAGGGCATACAAGGCATCAGGGGACAATGCGCTTTCAGGAAAATCCCTGACCAAAGAACCGAGGTATCTTTTCGCCATGGTCAAATCTTTAGAACGGTAATAATACTGCCCAAGCCACCACATAATCTCCGGAGTGAATTTGGAATCCGGGTATTTGGCGCGCAGCCGTTCGAACCTTTTTACCGCCTCCTTTTCCTGGCCTATCTTGTAATAACAATCCGCTATCTCATATTCGCTTTTCTGGGCCAGCTCGGTATCGTAGGGATACCCGCCGCGCACCTCTTTAAAAAGCGCAAGAGCGCCTTCTGTATTGCCCGTATTAAGCAGGCACAACCCCATCATGAACAATGCCTGGCCCGACAAACGGCTTCCTTTAAGCTTGCCCTGAAAAACAGAGAGAATATCCCTGCTTAAAGCATAATCCTGGCCGTAAAAGTATGACGCCCCTAAAGAATAGGATGCGTCCCCGGACAACGGAGAATCCGGGTACTCCTCCAGGAAATGCTTAAAAGAACCTGACGCCTGGCTGTATTTCTTTTCTTTTAAATAAGACACCCCTGTTTGGTATAAAGCGTAATCGGCCAGCCGCGAACCGGGAAACTGTTTAAGCACCCTCGCATAGGAAGCCCGCGCTTCTTCATATTTTCCGCCGGCCTGGTAAATGTCCCCCTCCTGGCAAAGCGCCTCCGCCTTCATCTGGCTGTCTTCGCTTTGCGATACTATATCCTCGAATGCCTTGATCCCGGATTGTTCATCCCCCTGCTTCACATAAGACATGCCGAGGTTATACCGCAGCCTGTCCAGCAGTTTTTTAGAATCAGCTGTAATATCCGGCAACTTTGCGGAGTATTTCAGCGCTTCCGTGCAGGCCTTTGCCGACTGCGCATATTCAGCTAACCCGTAAAGCACCTCGGCTTTACCTATATAGGCCTGCAGCCGTACTGCCGGGTCGGCATCCATATCGATTAACCGCTGGTAGAGTTTTTTCGCCTCGTAAACCCGGTTTGACTGCGACATAAGCGCAGCCTTCCCGAGCAAGAAAATCTCCAGGCTCTTTGCATCAAGCGAATCCTGGCGTATGCCGGCAAAATAATCTTCCGCCTCCCTGTATTTATTCAATTTAAGATAAGACCAGGCAAGGCCCAATTTGGCCAGGGACCGCGCTTTCTCATCCTTAAAAAGACGGACCGACTCCAGGTAATCACTGACCGCATCTTTAAAACTGTCCGTATAATACTCGGATTCGGCCAGGTAGAAATAGAGATAAGGAAGGCGCGGGGCGTCTTTGGCGTAAAGCCTGAAAACCGGCTTGATCTTCTCTTTCAGCAAAGAGTAATCCTTCAGGTTATACAGGCATTCGATAA
>JAQUKF010000133.1 GCA_028719265.1 Candidatus Omnitrophota bacterium | reverse complement strand
CTTGGTTATATAGATATCCGCGCCGATCACCCGGGAAACGATACGGTCGGTATCGCTGTCCTTGCCGGTCAACATTATTACCGGTGTTGCGCTCAAGGAAAGATCGCTGCGGATACACCTGCATACCTCTTCGCCGTTCAACTTAGGCAGCATTATATCCAGGATCACCGCATCCGGCTTCTCGCTCTTAAGCTTGCTTAAAGCCTCTTCCCCGTCAAGGGCGGTAATTACTATGTAATCTTCGGCTTCAAGATTAAGCCTGAGGAGCTTCAGAAAATCGGCCTCGTCGTCAACAACAAGGATCTTTTTAGCCATTAATCCCCTTTTCCTCTATTTATTGGCGCCCAATAACCCTCTCACCCTCCTGATAAACTCCTCCTTGGGGGTGGATTTCGATATGTACTCCAGCCCGCCGATATTCCCCCCGCTGGCCGCAACCTCCTCGTCTTTCACCAGGGCGGTAAGAAAAGCCACTTTTATGGATCCGGTCTTGGGGTCCTTAGAAAAACGCTCATGGGCCTGCGTTCCGTCAACGCCCGGCATCATCACATCCAAGAGAACAAGGTCGGGCATCCGGGAAACAGCCAGCTCAAAACCCTTATCCGCGTCCGATGCGGTCAAGACCTCAAAGCCCTCCTTCGACAGGAATTCGGAATAAAGCTTAAGTATCATCGGGTCATCGTCAATGATCAGGATCTTGCTCATGCTATTGGCTCCTTTCGTTATGTTTGACGAACGGGTAATGTAAAATAAAAACGCGTGCCCTTATCTTTACCTTCGCTTTCAAACCACATCTTTCCCCCGTGCAGCTCGATAAACTTCTTGCTCAGGGGCAGCCCCAGCCCTGTGCCTGCGTATTGCCGGGAATAATCGCTGGATATCTGCTCGAATTCGGAAAAAACCTTTTGGTTGTCCTGCGGCTCTATGCCGATACCGGTATCCCAAACACAGACTAAAATTTCACCATTCGATGTCTTCTGCGCCTCTATACCGACCTTGCCGCCGTCAGGAGTGAACTTCATAGAATTGGACAAAAGGTTAAAAAGCGCCTGCTTTACCTTCCTCTCGTCGGCTTCAACCTTTTCCACTCCTTCTTTGGCATCGGTCAACAAGGTCACTGATTTTTTCATCGCCTTATCCGATACAAAAGCCAGGCTTTTCTTAAAAAGTTCTTTCAGGTCGAATTCGGACAACTCCAGCTCCATCTTGCCCGCCTCCACCTTGGAAAGATCAAGTATATCGTTTATCAGGGAAAGCAGGTGCTTTCCGCTTTCCCAGACATACCCCAAGTATTCCTTCTGCTTGTCGTTCAACCCCCCGACGCTCTCCTCCTTCATCAACTCGGAGAACCCAATGATGGCGTTAAGCGGAGTCCTTAATTCATGGGACATATTGGCAAGGAACGAACTTTTGGCGCGGTTTGCGCTTTCAGCCGCCTCTTTCGCTTTCAAAATCTCCTCTTCGGCCTGCTTAAGCTTGGTTATGTTATTGCCAACACAGAATATCTCCCGGACGCGCCCATCCTCCTCCAAGATTGCCTTATTAGTCCAAGATATCCAGACTCTTTGGCCGCTGCGCAGCATATTTTCGTTCTCGTTTTCGATATACCGGTCAGGACGGGAGATTATATCGTCCATCATTGCCTTAAGATCGCGGCCGGAAACATCCACGGGAGAAACTATGGTGCCGATAACGTTCTTTCCCAATAATTCGTCCCGGCTGTAGCCGAAGAAATTCTGGGCGTATTTGTTAAGAAAAGTAATATTGCCTTTGATATCCAAACGCAGGATAATACTGTTTGCGTTCTCCACAAGCTCGCGATACTGCAGCTCTAACTGGTCTTTCATACGCATAAGTATTCCTTCACCTTTTTTACCAATGTTTTTATATCGATGGGCTTAGGCAGGAAACAGTCAAAGCCGGCTGTCATCACCCTTTCCTCATCCTCCTTCATTACCGAACCGGAAACGGCGATGACCTTGATATGGTCAAGACGGCTGTCCTCCCTTATCTTTTTGTAAACTTCAAATCCGTTCATCAGCGGCATGTTTATATCAAGCAGGATAAGATCGGGAATGGTTTCTTTGAGGGTCTCAAGCGCGCTGCGGCCGTCCCGGCAGCTCAAGGTCTTAAAACCGTTCAGCTCAAGCAGGTCAACGGTCAGCTTTGTGTTAAGCGGGTCGTCTTCTATGATAAGTACTGTCTTACTATCCTTGTCTTCGGTCATTTTCAAGAAAAGCTTTGAATAACCGCAACTGGATTATGTAACAAGGGAATATAACCTGTCCGGATATTCATTATAGCGGAAACGGCGGCATAAACAAGGGAATTCAGCTTAACGCTAAGCGAGGCGGGGGATTGGATCACTCGATCAACACCATACCGTAATAATTGCCTTTGCAGCTTGGTGTCTTGAGCACCTTGATCGGATACCCGTTGGCCTTTATGGTAGTATAGACATCTATGCCGCAGGCCTCCATGGAAGGCCTGGTCTTATCCGGATGCCTGCAGGTCTTTGCGCATTTTACGCAAAGCTGGCACGGCCCGGCTCCCATCCCGAAGG
>JAQUKF010000132.1 GCA_028719265.1 Candidatus Omnitrophota bacterium | reverse complement strand
AGGGTTAATTTCATAAACACCGGAGTGCCCCACGCGGTAATCTTTGTGGAAGGGCTGGATGCGCTGAATGTGGATGGCATAGGCAGGCTGGTCAGGATGCACCCGAGGTTTTCCCCCGCCGGGACAAATGTGGATTTTGTGGAGGTTACGGCAAGGGATTCCATCAGCGTGCGTACTTTCGAAAGAGGGGTGGAAGGGGAAACTCTTGCCTGCGGCACGGGCAGTACCGCCTCGGCCCTTATTTTTGCCATAAAGAACGATTTGAATAATTTGGTTAAAGTCAAGACCCGCAGCGGGGAGTCCCTTAAGATATATTTTAACAGGCAGGGGCTGGAGTTTGGCGATGTCTGGCTGGAGGGGGGAGCAAGGTTTGTTTACAAAGGAGAATATTATGTTTAAAGGTTCGATCGTGGCCATAGTTACGCCTTTTAGTAAAGGCAAGGTGGACGAGAATAAATTGAGGGAGTTGATCGAATTCCAGATCAAGAACGGTTCAAGCGGTATCGTGCCGTGCGGCACGACGGGGGAATCGGCGACCTTAAATTTCGACGAGCACGAGAAGGTCATAGAGATAACCATAGAGCAGGTCGATAAAAGGGTCCCGGTGATCGCGGGGACGGGTTCGAATTCCACGGAGGAGGCGATCATGCTTACCCGGCAGGCAGCCAGCGCCGGAGCCGATGCCTCCCTGCAGGTTTCCCCGTATTATAACCGTCCCACGCAGGCCGGTTTATACAGGCATTTTAAGGCTGTTGCCCAGTCGGTAAAGATACCTGTAATCCTGTATAATATTGCCGGGCGCACCGGAGTGAATATCGAGCCGGAAACCGTTGCCAGCCTGGCCCGTGACTGTAAGAATATCGTAGCCGTAAAAGAGGCCTCCGGAAGCCTGGACCAGATGTCCCGCCTCAAAGCGCTTTGTCCGGCGGGTTTCGATCTTATTTCGGGAGATGACTCTCTTACCCTGCCGGTTTTAAGCATCGGAGGCGCAGGGGTAATTTCCGTTGTGGCCAATATCGCACCGCGCGACGTGTCCAATATGGTGAACGCTTTTGAGAAAGGCGACATCAGGAAGGCCAGAAGGCTGCATTACAAATTGCTGCCGCTGGTAAAGGCCTGTTTCCTGGAGACCAATCCCATTCCGGTAAAAACCGCTATGGGGTTATTGGGAATGTGCGAGCCTGATCTACGCCTTCCCATGTGCGAGATGTCCGAAGGCAATCTGGGGAAACTTAAAAAAGCGCTCAAGGATTATGGATTATTATGATCGGGGAGAGGATGCTGAGGCGTTAGCCGGAAGCTTTCCCGTTAGCTGTCCTTAAAAAGGAGAAGGGATGATAAAATTAGGAATAACCGGCGCCTGCGGTAAAATGGGCAGGAGGATTTTTGAGCTGGCCGCTGCGGATAAGGATTTTGAGGTGGCCCTGGCACTGGAGAAAAAGGGCACTCCATTAATAGGCAAGGAACTTGGAAGGTTGAGAATATCATCTAATATGGACGGTTTGTTCCTTATCGATGTCCTGGTGGATTTTACTTTACCCGAAGCGGTAGAGGAGCACCTTGATTATGTTGCTAAGTACAAAAAGGCGCTTGTCCTTGGGACGACGGGGTTAAGCCAGGCGCAGAAGGACAAGGTAGAGGAGATATCCAGGGTTGTCCCGGTGGTTTTCTCGCCGAACATGTCGGTAGGGGTGAATGTATTGTTTTCGACCCTGCCTGAAATAGCTAAAAGGCTTGGCCCGGATTATAGCGTGGAAATAGTGGAGGCTCACCATAAGGCCAAAAAAGATGCTCCCAGCGGGACGGCTAAAAAGATGGCCGAGGTCATTAGCCAGGTTGTCAAGAGGGATATTCCCATGCATTCTATACGACTGGGGGATATATTTGGCGATCATACCGTGGTCTTTTGCGGGAATTCCGAGCGTATTGAGATCAAGCATCAGGCGCATTCCCGGGATCTGTTCGTTGTCGGAGCCCTGAAAGCGGCGAAATGGGTAATCCATAAGCCGGCCGGGTTATATTCAATGCAGGATGTATTAAAGAGCAGTAGTTAGTAGATAGCGGGCAGGAGAATCAAGAGGTCAATAAGAGGAATGTATTAAGAATACGGGAGAAGCAAGAAAGATGTTTAAGTTATCAAGAAAGGTGCAGTCGTTGCCTCCATATCTGTTTTTGGAAATAGATAAGGCAAAGCGGCAGGCGAGAAAAGAAGGTAGGGATATTATCGACCTGGGTATAGGGGATCCGGATCAGCCTACCCCGGAATTTATCATTGAAGCATTGTCCCGGGCAAGCAGGGATCCGGCCAATCACCGGTACGCCCTGGATCAGGGTATGCCTGTCCTGCGGCAGGCAATAAAAGGATGGTATAAGCGCAGGTTCGGTGTTGATTTGGATGCCGATACTCAGATATTGCCGCTTATCGGTTCAAAAGAAGGGATTGCTCATTTCCCGCTGGCGTTCCTTAACCTGGGAGATCTTTCCCTGGTGCCTGATCCCTGTTATCCTCCCTATAAGGGCAGTACGATATTAGCCGGAGGCAGGCCTTTTATCATGCCTTTGCTGGAATCAAACCATTTCCTGCCGGATTTAAACAGG
>JAQUKF010000131.1 GCA_028719265.1 Candidatus Omnitrophota bacterium | reverse complement strand
CCGTGAATATGCCTCCTAAGGTAAAGGGCATATGCGACAATTGCCAGGGGACACTTTATCAGCGTTCTGACGATAATGAGGTTACGGTGCGTAAGCGCCTGGAGGTTTACAAGAACGAAGTCGCCTCTTTGATAGAATATTACCAGCAGCAGAAGAAATTGCACAGCTTGAATGCGGATTTGGACGCCCAGGAGGTGCTTGAGCAGATCAGCGGGTTGTGCGCGGGGCTTAAGTGATCCCCATCAAGTCAGAAAGGGACCTGCGGATGCTGAAGCGTTCCGGCAGGATCCTGGCGGCGGTAATGCGTGAAGTGGAGAAAATGGTCAAGCCGGGGATTACCACCTTGGATATTGACCGTTTCAGCGAAGAGCTGATACTTAAGGAGAATGCTCTTCCGGCATTCAAGGGGTACAAGGGGTTTCCGGCAACGGCCTGCGTTTCGGTGAATGAGGAAGTCGTGCACGGGATACCTTCTCCGAGAGTGATCCTGGAGGGGGATATCGTAAGCATAGATTTAGGAGTTAACCTCGAAGGTTATTTTTCGGATATGGCAGTTACCTTGCCGGCAGGCAGGGTGGATGAGCGTAAGAAGAAGCTTATCGAGGTGACTAAAAGGTCTTTAGAATTAGGCATCAAGCAGGCTGCTGCAGGCAATTATCTGGGTGATATTTCCTGCGCCATCCAGAGTTTTGTGGAGGCCCAGGGGTTTTCTGTAGTAAGAAATTTTGTGGGGCACGGTATAGGGGTAGCCCTGCACGAGGAACCGGAAGTTCCCAATTTCGGCCCCGCGCACCTGGGTCCGCTTTTGAAGAATGGCATGGTGCTGGCTATCGAGCCCATGGTTAATACCGGGAGCTGGGAATGCCGGATAGACAGAAACGGCTGGACTGCATTGACCAGGGATGGACTGGCCTCGGCGCATTTCGAACATACCGTGGCGGTCACTAACAAGGGTCCGGTCATACTTACGGAGTGATATGCCTAAAGAAGATCTGATCGAAACAGACGGCAAAATAATCGAGGCGCTGCCAAACGCGATGTTCAAGGTAGAGCTGGAAAACGGGCATGTGGTCCTGGCGCATGTTTCGGGAAAGATGCGCATGAATTTTATCAGGATACTGCCGGGAGACAAGGTAAAACTGGAACTTTCTCCTTACGATTTAAGCAGAGGGAGAATTACTTTTAGGGTGAGATAAAATGAAGGTTAAGGCTTCGATCCGCAAGATTTGCGACAAGTGCAAAATAATCAAGAGAAGAGGGGTGGTACGCGTAATATGCACTACCGCCAAACACAAACAAAGACAGGGTTAATTTAATTTTTAAGGCCTGCTGCATCAAGGGCAGGCGGGGAGTTAATATGCCAAGGATTATGGGTATCGATATACCTAAGGAAAAAAGAGCCGAGATCGCTATAACTTATTTTTACGGGATAGGCCGCGCGCTTTCCAATGTTGTGCTTAAGGAGGCCGGGATCAATCCCGATAAACGCGCAAAGGACTTAAGCGAGGAGGAGATCTCACGCCTTACCGCCATACTCCAGAAAGGGAGCTTAAGGATAGAAGGTGATTTGAGGCGGGATATATCCCAGAATATTAAGAGGCTTATGGATATTGGTTCCTGGAGGGGGATGAGGCATAAAAAAGGACTTCCCGTAAGGGGGCAGCGCACGCGTACCAATTCGCGCACCAGGAAAGGAAAGAAAAGAGTCAACCTGGCGGTAGTCAAAAAAGCCGAACCGGCAAAAGGCGGCAAACCTGCCGGTAAATAAGAGGAGCGGATAGAACATGGCAACAAAAGACAGAGCTAAGAAAAAGAAGATTGCTAGAGGAATAACCAGCGGCGTTGCGCATATCCAGGCAAGTTTTAATAATACGATCATCAGCATTACCGATAAGCAGGGGAATGTGATAGCCTGGAGCGCCCCGGGAAATGTAGGTTACAGCGGGTCAAAAAAATCCACTCCTTTTGCCGCCCAGGTGGCTGCGACCGACGCCGCCAGGAAGGCTAAGGAAGTAGGCCTTAAAGAGGTGGAGGTTTACGTTAAGGGCCCGGGTTTTGGCAGGGAATCGGCAATCCGCGCGCTTCAGGCCGCGGGCCTGGTGGTAACACTGATCAAAGATGTTACTCCTATTCCTCATAACGGTTGCCGTCCTAAGAAGAAAAGGAGAGTTTAATTTATGGGTCGCTATACTGGTGCAGTTTGCAGATTATGCCGCAGGCAGGGAGAAAAGCTTTTTTTGAAAGGCACAAGGTGCCAGGCCGATAAATGTCCGGCCAACAAAAGGGCTTATCCTCCGGGGCAGCACGGGGAAGGAAAGAGAAAGAAGCTTTCCAACTATGGCCTGCAGTTGAGGGAAAAACAAAAAGTAAAAAGGATTTACGGGGTTATGGAGAAGCAATTCCGTAAATATTTCAAGATAGCCTCAAAGACCAAGGGAGTAACCGGTAAGGTCCTTTTGCAGCTTTTGGAGCGCAGGCTGGACAACGTTGTTTTCCGCCTGGGGCTGGGCATATCCCGTTCACAGGCCCGCCAGATCGTCAGGCATAACCTGATCGCCGTGAATTCGCGAAGGGTGAACATACCGTCTTTCCTGGTGGATAAAGATGATCTGGTCGAGATTA
>JAQUKF010000130.1 GCA_028719265.1 Candidatus Omnitrophota bacterium | reverse complement strand
CATACTTTCAATGAGCTGGGGATCGATGTGCCGGTCGATTCTACCAAGATCATTGCCAAGGTTATCGAGGAGGAGGTTTCTTTCTCCGACTTTGTAAACCTAATGAGTTTTAAACGCGGCAAACTTGCTATAGTGCGCGTTGACCTGCCCAGCGATTCGCCGGTAATCAATAAGGAAATCAAGGATATTACATTGCCGCAGGATGCGGTATTGGTCTCCATTGTCCGCGGGGAAGAGGTAATTCTCCCCAAAGGGAATACAGTGCTTAAAACCGGGGATGATGTGATCGCGCTTACTCTGGTAGGCAACGAACCCCAGCTATTAAGCCTTTTAGCCGGGAAGTTTTAAAAATGAGACTTAAGGCAGCCTTAAACATTTTTTTTGGCATCGCCACCGAACTCCTTTACGTTTTCGCTATCATGCTGGCAGCCTTCTTGGTCTGTCTGGTCAGCCATTTTAAGTTATGATCCTTAAGCCCCGCCTGGAAGATCTGAAGATTATCGGGTTTTACCTTGGGAAGATAATCCTGGGGTTGGCCATGACCATGTCCATCCCGATTTTGACGGGATTGTTCTTCAGAGAATTTAACCCCGTATTGGATTTTCTTATCGGTATCGAGATATCCGTTCTGCTGGGACTGCTTCTGATTAAGCTCTGTCACACCGAGAAGGACCTCAATTGGATGCAGGGGATGATCGTGGTAAGCCTTTCCTGGATAGTGGCAATGTTTGTAGGAGCGATCCCCCTCTATTTGAGCGGGCACTGGAAATCTTTTCTCGACGCCTGCTTTGATTCCATGTCGGGTTTTGCCACTACCGGGCTTGCCCTGGTGCAGGACCTGGACCATATGTCCTATACGCATAATCTTTGGCGTCACCTTATCATGTTCCTCGGAGGACAGGGGATTGTAGTGATCGCGCTTTCTTTTTTTGTGCGCGGTTTTTCCGGGGCATTCAAGATGTATGTCGGAGAGGCGCGCGAAGAGAAGATACTGCCGAATGTAGTACACAGTTCCAGGTTTATTTGGCTGGTCAGTTGCGTTTATCTGGTCCTGGGGACCGTGGCTTTGGGCATAACCGGGATATTCGGCGGCATGCACCCGTTTAACTCTTTCTTCCACGGCGCATGCATATTTATGACGGCCTTCGACACGGGAGGTTTCAGCCCGCAGTCGCAAAGTATACTTTATTACCACAGCGCGGCATATGAAACGATTACTGTGATTATAATGGTGTTGGGGGCGCTCAATTTCAAGATGCATTATCATTTGTGGATGGGTAACCGCAAGGAGATATTCAAGGATATAGAAACCAGCACGTTTTTCGTCACGGTCCTTGCCACGTTTTCTATTATCATTGTAGGGTTGACCCAGATCGGCACCTACCCCTCGATCTGGGTGCTTTTCAGGAAGGGGTTTTTTCAGCTTATCTCCGGGCATACTGGGACAGGTTTCCAGACGCTCTATCCCGCGCAGTTCCTTGCTGACTGGAATCATCTGGCTATAGTAGGATTAATTATGGCTATGGGGTTGGGCGGGGCGGTGTGTTCTACTACCGGGGCGATCAAGATGCTGCGCATCGGGATTATCTTCAAGGCCTTCAAAGAAGATTTAAAAAAGATCATTATGCCGGAAAAGGCCCTGGTTATTGAAAAGTTCCACCATGTTAAGGAAATATTCGTAGAGGATAAGCTGGTAAGGAGCGCTTTAATTATTACTATAGCGTATATAATCCTGTATGTCCTTGGGGCGCTGGTAGGAATGTTTTATGGGTACCCATTTTTAAGCGCATTTTTTGAATCTACCTCCGCGGCGGCCAATGTCGGCTTGTCCTGCGGGATTACCGATGCCGCCATGCCGGCAGCGCTCAAGGTGACTTACATGATACAGATGTGGATCGGGCGTTTAGAATTTATGTCGGTATTTACGATCCTCGGGTTTTTAATCGCCATAGTCAAGGGGAAATGAGCAATAACCGCAAGCTGATATTGATAACCCTTTTTACTGCCTTAACTCTTTTTCCCGCCGCCCCCGCATTTTCTCAGGCGTTGAGCAGCGGGGAATTGATTAAGGAGGCAAGTAAGTATGACGGCAAGACGGTAACTTATGCCGGAGAGGTTATCGGGGATATAATGCGGCGCGGGGAATCCGCCTGGGTAAATATCAGCGATGGAAATAATGCCCTGGGCGTATGGATGAGCGCCAGGGAAGCAAAAGAGATAGAGTTCGCGGGGAATTATAAGAACCAAGGGGATAGCCTGGAGGTTACGGGTGTATTCCACCGTGCCTGTCTTGAGCACGGCGGGGACATGGACATCCACGCCAAGAAATTGCGCAAACTCGCCACGGGCAAGGAAATAAAGCGTGCATTAGACGCCGGTAAAAAGAAGCTGGGGATTGTTTTGTTCGGAGTATTATTTTTGATATGGATATTAACCTTATTCAAACACAGATAGAGAATGATTTAGCGCAGGTCTCTTCTCTCCGGGATCTGGAATCGTTACGCCTCAAATACCTGGGGCGTAAGGGGGTGCTTGCCGAATTAACCGGTTTGATCGGCACCCTTGCCGCGCAGGAGAGGGGGAATTTTGGGAAACAGGTCAATGCCTTAAAGAACAGATTGCTTG
>JAQUKF010000129.1 GCA_028719265.1 Candidatus Omnitrophota bacterium | reverse complement strand
CGCCGTTTCAAGAAAAAGATCGAACAGGACGGCATCCTGCGGGAAGTGCGCGACCGCAAACATTACGAAAAACCCAGCGAGCGCAAACGTAAAAAAGCCAAATCCAGAAAATAAGCATGCCTTTGGCAATCTCTACTTCCTGGAACGCTTATCGTTTTGACGACGGGGAGAAGCTGCTCTTTGAGATAGACGGACTTGGTTTTAAGGCCGTGGAATTAAGCTTTAATCTTAGCGCCGGAATGGTGCAGGAAATAGCGGATGCCAGTGCCAGGCTGGATATCGGTATTGTCAGCCTGCACAATTACTGCCCTATCCCGGACGGATTAAGCCGTAAACTGGCCCTGCCGGATTGCTATTCTTTGGCCTCTCTTGACAAAGAAGAAAGATTTCTGGCGGTAAAATACACAAAACGCAGCATTGATTTTGCATCCCGGTTTGAGGCTAAGGCCGTTGTTTTGCATTGCGGAAGGGTGGAGACTGCGGATTATACACGGCAGCTGATAAACCTTTATAACCGGGGAGAAAGCGGTTCTAAGGAGTTCCTGCAGATAAAAGAAAAGATGAGGCGGGAACGCGGATTGTTGTCAGCTAAGTTCTTAACGCAAGCACTGTTCAGCCTTGATGAACTGAACGATTACGCCAGGAGTAAGGGAATATTGCTGGGGATAGAGACCCGTTTTTATTATCGGGAGATACCCGATATAGATGAGATGGGGCTCTTATTTGAGAAATTTGATGGTTCCCAGCTTCGTTATTGGCACGATACCGGGCATGCCAAATTGATGGAAAACTTGGGTTTTTTGAGGCACCTTGATTATCTGGAGCGTTACGGCCGGATTATAGCCGGTTTTCACCTGCATGATATCGCCGGATGCCAAGACCATCTTGCGCCGTTGGAGGGTGAGATAGATTTTAGGATGCTCAAACCCTACTTAAAGAAAGACACTATTTTGGTTATTGAGGCGCATCAGCCGGCAACAGCGGAAGCAGTAGTCAAGGGAAGCGATTTCATATCCCGTATTTATGAAAAATGAGTTAAATATCCGCAGGCCATCCGTGGCTGGCCAGTTTTACCCGGATGATCCGCGCCAATTACGCGAGCTGATATCGGGTTTTCAGATCGCAGCGCCAGCAGAAAAACAGCAGGCCCTGGGGTGCATCTTGCCGCATGCCGGATATATATATTCCGGGAGGGTGGCGGCAAAGACCCTGGCGCAGGTAAATATCAGGGATATAGTGGTTCTTTTGGGGCCTAACCATTCCGGCATAGGTCCGGATTTCAGTTTGATGCCGGAAGGGTATTGGCGTACGCCTTTTGGCGACATAGAGATTGATTCCGGCCTTTCGGGATTGTTCCTGGGCAGTTCGAAATACCTGCATGCCGACTATTCGGCGCACCTGGAAGAGCATTCGCTGGAAGTGGAGCTGCCCCTGCTGCAATATTTCAGGAAGGATTTCAAGATAGTCCCGATCACCATCAAGGCGGACGGGCTTGACAGTTTAAAGGCCCTGGCCGATGATCTGGCCGGGGTAATCACCAGGCATGGCCTTTTGAATTCGATCATGTTTATCGCCAGCTCCGATATGACTCATTACGAACCGCAGCAGGTGGCGAAAAAAAAGGATGCCTTGGCGATTAAGGCTATGCTTTCACTGAATGAGGATAAGCTTGAACGGACGGTAAGACGGTCGGCTATCTCGATGTGCGGTTTTGCCCCGGTTGCGGTCTTATTGAGGGCTGCCAGGCTCCTGGGGGCGAAAAGGGGAAGGTTGATAAAATATCAAACAAGCGGCGAGGAAAGCGGGGATATGAGCAGCGTTGTGGGCTACGCCGGAATTACAATCACTTAGGAAAATGGACGAGATCAAAAATGATGAAGTAAAAAAGAAGGTTGATGAAGCGTGGAAGGAAAAGGTTGAGAAAGAAAAACAGGCTCCCATGGAGGAGGGGAAGTTTAGGCCTCCAGAACCGGATTTTAAATTCTTCATTACTACTCTTGCCCTGCAGGTTTCTATAGCTTTGGGGCATATGCCCAATCCGGAGACCCAGCAGACGCAAAAAGACCCTACTCAGGCAAAGTTCATTATCGATACCCTGGGCATGCTGCAGGAGAAAACCAAGGGTAATTTGAACGCCGAAGAATCCCAACTGCTCGATAATCTGCTTTATGAGTTAAGGATGGCGTATATGGCTTTTGAAAAAGGAGAGGCAAAATGATCGATAAAGAGCTGATAGACATACTTGCCTGTCCGGCGTGCAAGGCCGATGTGGAATTCAGGGACAATAAGATAGTTTGTAAGAAATGCGGTAAAAAATACCCTGTACGCGCGGGGGTACCGGTTATGCTGATTGATGAGGCGGAAGAAAGCAGCAGTTAACAGGCAGCAGGCGGAAAACCAAAATCAAAACCGGGAATAAGAAAGATATAAAAAACCGGAAAGCGGAAAGACAGGTGGGGCGATGGCAAGAAAGATACTGGTGATACACGGTCCAAATTTAAATTTGCTTGGAACACGCGAACCCGGGGTGTATGGGAAAACTACCTTGGCCCAGATCAACAAGAACCTTAAGGCCCTGGCGGCCAGGTTAAAAGTAAAATTATCAGTTAAACAATCCAACCTGGAGGGAGAAATCGTGAATTTTATCCAGGGTGCCCGGGATAAATTTGACGG
>JAQUKF010000128.1 GCA_028719265.1 Candidatus Omnitrophota bacterium | reverse complement strand
GAATGTGCATTGGGAGAAATGGTGAAGGGTATTTTAAAAGGAGGCCGGCAATGATAGATATCGAAGTATTGAAAATAGCCCTCTCGAAGGAAGTGAATGCGATAGAGACGTACCAGGAGATGCTTTCCCAGCATCCGTCCTTGACGGGATTACTCTCTTTTTTGATCACCGAGGAGCAGAAGCATAGGATGATGATCGAGAAGAAAATCGCCGAGTTGACCCGTAATTAACCAAGAGGGCGTTTTGTCCGGAGGGAATATGCGCAAATTTATTTTATTGTTCCAGTGCCTTGACCAGAAAGGCATCGTTGCCAGGATATCCGATTTTATCTTCAGGTGCGGGGGGAATATAGTTACGGCCGACCAGTACAGCACAGACCCCGAAGGGGGGTATTTCTTTATGCGCGTCGAATTCGTCCTGGGGCAGGAGGGGCGCAGCGCCTCTTCCCTGGCTGAGGAGTTCTCCGGCATCGCTGAGGGATTTTCCGCGCAGTGGAGGATCATTGATAAATCACAGACCCTGCGCATGGGTATCTTCGTATCCGAAGAGGACCACTGCCTCCTGGACCTTCTGTACCTTTATATGTCGGGAGAGCTTAACGTCAAGATCCCCTTTGTCTTAAGCAACAGCGAAAGACACCGCAAGCTTTTAAGCCAGCATAATATCCCGTTCCATTATGTGCCGGCCAGCAGGGAGAACAGGCGGGAGGAGGAGATCCTGTCTTATGCGCTCGGCTCCACGGATTTTCTTGTTCTGGCGCGTTACATGCTGGTGTTTTCGCCATAGTTCCTGCTGAAATACGACAAGGACATAATCAATATCCACCATGGTTTCCTGCCCGCTTTCAAGGGGGCTGATCCTTACGGCAAGGCGCTTAAGCAAGGGGTTAAGGTTATCGGGGCAACCGCGCATTTTGTCAATGACAAACTGGATGAAGGGCCGATCATCTCCCAGGAGGTAGAATACATTTCGCATAAAGACAGCCGGCAGGACCTTGTCAGAAAGGGAAGGAACCTGGAGAAGAAGGCTCTGGCAGGGGCGATTTTGAATTATATCGATTACCGCATTATCAGGCATGAGAACAAGACCATTGTTTTCTAAAAACAAGGGGGTTTAAAGATGGCCAAGAAGGTGGTAATTGCCGGTTCAGGGGTCGGAGGGTTGGCGTTAGCCGCCCGCCTGGCGCATGACGGTTATGAAGTAGAGATTTTTGAAAAACTTGCCGAATGCGGAGGCCGTAACCACCTGCTCGAAGATAGCGGTTTTAAATTCGACATGGGTCCTTCTTTTGTGCTCATGCCGGATTTCTTCGAAGAATTATTTTCTTATTGCGCAGAGAATATCGAGGATTACCTGGACCTGCGCGTCATCGATCCAAGCTATAAGATCATTTATTCCGATGGTGACATTCTCACCGTGCACCGGGATAGTAGCCGCACAAAGAAAGAGCTGGAGAGGATAGAGCCGGGCGCCGCCGGGAGGTTTGACGATTTCATCCGGGAGACCGCCAGGATATACGGCCTGATCCGTCCGCTGCTTTATAAATGCGTAACCTATAAATCCCTGGCCAACCCTTATTACTGGGGCCTGTCGGGAAGGATCCGCGCCCTGGAGTCATACTGGCGGCTTGCCCGCAGGTATTTCAAGAGCGAAAAACTCTGTTATGCCTTTACCTTTGAGGCGATGTTCATGGGGGTTTCCCCGTTTAACGCCCCGGCTTTCTACAGCGTGATCTCTTATACCGACCATGTGCAGAAGATCGCCCATCCCATGGGAGGGATGTACCGGATCCCCCTGGCCCTGGAGAAGATGGCCGGGAAGTTCGGCGCAAGGTTCAATTATAATTGCCCGGTGGAAGAAGTCAGCGCGGGGAAGGGGAAGCTTCTGTTCAGGCATAAGGTAGGGCAGTCCGAAGCGGATTACGCGGCAGTAAACGCCGATTATTCTTACACCCAGACCGACCTGCTCAAGCGCAAGATCCCCGAACTGAAATATTCCTGTTCGACTTACCTGGTTTACCTGGGGTTGAAAAAGAAATTAGATAAACTGGCGCACCACAATCTTTTTTTCAGCGGCAATCTGACCAGGAACCTGAACCAGATATTCAAGGATAAGACCGTCCCGGACGACCCCTCTTTTTACGTGCATGTTCCGACGGTAACCGATCCCTCATTGGCCCCCGCAGGCAAGGATATCCTTTACCTGTTGATCCCCGTGCCCAACCTTATGCGCTCTAGGGATGATCTCTTAAGGCATGAAGAAAGACTGAGAAAGCTGGTATTCAACAAGATAAACAGGTTCTGCGGATGCGACCTGGCTGATCTGATCGAGGTGGAGCATCATTTTTACCCGCAGGATTTTATCGGCAGGTATAACATCAAATACGGGGCGACTTTCGGCCTTGCGCATAACCTGACCCAGAGCGCTTTTTTTAGGCCAGCTAACTTCGATAAGAAAATAAAGAATTTATATTACGTGGGGGCAAGCACCCAGCCTGGAGGCGGGCTCCCGGTGGTGATTGCCTCTTCCCGCATAGTCGCGGACATGATCAGGCGCGCCGGATAGATTTGATTTTCTGTATAACCGCCTGGATAGTTGATTCCGGGGTGGAGGCGCCGGCGGTTATCCCTACGTTCTTAGCTTTGGAAAGCCAGCCATTTTTTATTTCTCTGCTTGAATTCACCCAGTAGGTTTTTCTGT
>JAQUKF010000127.1 GCA_028719265.1 Candidatus Omnitrophota bacterium | reverse complement strand
CCCCTTTCTTGCCGCATATCGGTTACGACCAGGCGAATATCCTTCTTAAAGAGTTTTCTTCTTCGGGAAAACAGAGCTTAAGGGATTTCCTGGCGGATAAACTTGGTAAAGAGCTGGTGGATAATGTACTCTTGCCGCAGAATATCGTTTCCCTGGGATACCGCAAAGATGAAAAAAACCCCTAAATCATTACGCCTGCAGATAGGCATTTTCGGCCGCGCCAACGTCGGGAAATCAAGCTTCCTGAACCTGGTGGCCGGGCAGGATGTGGCGATAACCTCTTCGGTTGCCGGCACGACTACGGATGTAGTGGAGAAGACGATGGAGCTGCTCCCGCTTGGTCCCGTAGTCTTCCTGGACACCGCCGGTATCAACGATGCCTCCGAATTAGGGAGCTTGCGTTTAAAGAAGACCAACAAGGTTTTTGACCGCGCGGATGTGATAATCCTTATTTGCGAGCCCGGGATCTGGACCGATTATGAAGAAGGGATACTCAAGGATGCCGGCAGCCGCCGGATACCGGTTATCCTGATGGTCAATAAGATCGACCTGGCGCAGCCCGGAGCGGATTTCCTGGATTTGTTGAAAAGTAAATCCGATAAGCTTATACTTGGTTCAAGCCTGCTTTATGATGAGAGGGAAAGATTGGTCGGCGCGCTCAAAGAATGTTTGATCAAGGCGGCTCCTGAGGATTTTTTAAACCCCCTGTCATTGTTGGGGGACCTGCTTCCGTCCGGCGGCCTGGCTGTTTTTATTGTACCTATTGACCTGCAGGCGCCAAAGGGAAGGCTTATCCTGCCTCAGGTACAGGCTATCAGGGATGCCTTGGATAACGACTCCGCGGTAACGGTGGTTAAGGAACGCGAATACGCGCATTTATTGGGCAGGCTGAAGATACAGCCTGATCTTGTAGTCTGCGATTCGCAGGTAGTTTTAAAGATGACGGCAGATACTCCTGTTGGCGTTAAGTGTACGACATTCTCGATTCTTTTCTCAAGATTCAAGGGGGATTTGATAGAAGCTGTACGCGGGGTAAAGGTTATAGAAAGGCTTAAAGCGCAAGATAAAGTATTGATCTCTGAGGCCTGTAGCCATCACGCCATCGAGGATGATATCGGCAGGGTAAAGATCCCGCGTTGGCTGCGGCAATACGTGGGGGCGGATATCAAGATAGATGTTTGTTCAGGCAGCGATTATCCGGATAACCTGAAAGAATACAAGCTGGTTATCCACTGCGGCGCCTGCATGCTTACCAGACGCCAGATGCTCTGCCGTATCCAGAAGGCAAAAGAGGCCGGGGTGGCGGTCACCAACTACGGTGTATGCATTGCTTTCCTTCAAGGGGTGCTCAAACGCGCCCTTTCTCCTTTTCCTCTGGCGCTTGAGCTTTTAGAGAGCTCTGCGCCATGACGTATTGACATTAGAGATATTGCCTTTATAATATTTATAGCGACGATAGCCGCAAATATACGTAACAGATCCCCCTTTTATAAATACCCGCGAGGTTTAAAATTATGTTCGATCAATTGAGCGACGCTTTTACCAGGATATCCAGCGTGCATTTGAACGCCTTATTCCTGCTTGGCCTTATCCTTTTTGTAGGGGCGATGGGAGCAAAGGTATTCCAGAAAATGCGCATACCGCAGGTTGTCGGTTATATCATAGCGGGAATTTTGCTGGGCAGGTCAGGATTGAATATTATCAATAGCGAGGTGATTGAGGTCCTCGTGCCTTTTAATTATTTCGCCTTGGGGCTCATCGGTTTTATGATCGGAGGAGAGCTAAAAAGCGAAGTTTTCCGAAGATACGGAAAGCAGTTTTTGGTGATATTACTCTCCGAAGGGATCTCCGCTTTCCTGGCGGTCTTTCTTCTAGTCGGGATTTTGGGCAGCCTTATTTTCGGCCACAGCGTTTATTATTGGTCGCTGGGTCTTTTGCTGGGGGCCATTGCTTCCGCTACGGCTCCCGCCGCCACCACCGATGTCCTTTGGGAATATAAGACCCGCGGTCCGTTAACTACCACTGTTTTGGGGATAGTGGCTTTGGATGACGGTCTTGCCCTGGTCCTCTTCGCTCTGGCAAGCAGTATTGCCCCGGTCATGCTGGGGGCGCATTCGTCGGTGATCTCCGCCGTTATCAGGCCGGTTTATGAGATTGTTATAGGTGTTCTTATAGGTTTGATCTTTAGCGCCGCGCTTATTACGATACTTAGAAAATACGCTGATAAGGACAAGATACTGGTTTTTTCCCTATGCAGCATACTCTTTGCTCTGGGGTTGGCGCTTATAATGAATGTAGATATGCTTTTGGCGGCCATGACCATGGGGGTTGTGCTTATCAACAAAGAGGTGCGATTGAGTAAAGAGATATTCAAGCTTATCTCCGGATTTGCCACTCCTTTTTACGTGCTCTTCTTTGTCCTGGTGGGAGCGAAATTCGATCTCCATGTAACTACAGCCGGGGCTATTCTTATAGCTGTGCTTTTCTTATAGGCAGGACGTTCGGCAAGATGTCTGGCGCCCGCCTGGGAGCCAAAATTTCCGGCGCCCCAAAAAGCGTTGCCCAATACCTGCCGTATTGCCTTTTCAGCCAGGCAGGTGTGGCCATCGGTCTTTCTATACTTGCCTCGCAGGTTTTCCCCGGCACGATAGGCAGTTCTATAATTGTTATAATTACCCTTACTACATTCGTAGTCCAGCTTATCGGTCCTCCTTACGTTAAATATGCCGTTACCAAGGCTCAGGAGGTAGGGTTGAATATAACTGAAGATGACCTGCTGCGCAAAACAAGCATAGGCCAGATATTGGACAGGAATCCTCCTTATGTATATCAGA
>JAQUKF010000126.1 GCA_028719265.1 Candidatus Omnitrophota bacterium | reverse complement strand
CCTCCCCTTCTTTACGGCCAATCGCAGGATGAGAATGGCGGGAAAAACGAAACCGTAAAAATAGTAGAGCAGGCCCTGAACGATTACGATACCAAGAAACAAAACAAACAGGAAGAATTCAAGGCCCTGCTCAATTCTCATCTGGACAAGGCGGCAAAAACATGGATAGAAAAAATGGAAAACAGCAGACACAAACAGTTGGATTCCGTCGTTGAACAGGATTGGGATAAGCAGGCGCGCACAGCGGTGATCCTGCCGGCAAGTTATAAATATTATCTCAGGGGATATAAATACAATGTGGTGGATAAAGATATAATCAAAACAGAATCCTTAAGCCCTGTTTACAAAGGGATCGTAAATATAAAAGAGGAGCTTTACGCGGAGATCTCCCACCACTCAAACGTCAGCGATTTAAAACAATATTTATATACCGTAACCAGCCTGTACACCCTGAATTTCATTTATATGAATGGCGGTTTTGAGCTGGCAACCACTGAC
Source organism: Candidatus Omnitrophota bacterium (assembly GCA_028719265.1). Taxonomy (GTDB): domain Bacteria; phylum Omnitrophota; class Gorgyraeia; order Gygaellales; family Profunditerraquicolaceae; genus UBA6249. The sequence continues at coordinate 2,441 of JAQUKF010000126.1, read as the reverse complement.
GTCAAATTGGAAAGCAAAGTCAACGAAATGTCCGATGAGGCGCGCAGGGAATGGTTGTGGTATCACCTGTAAACTGCCTTTTTGAGGGTACCCCATGGACAAAGGTATAAAAAACTCTTGACAAGAATTTTTTTTTGTTTATAATTAGCACTCTAGAAGCTGGAGTGCTAAATTTTATTAACAACACTATCACTCCGCGTATATGGTTTTACGCGGGTGCGCCCATAAGGGCAAGGAGGTGACAAATGGAGATCAAACCATTAGGTGACCGCGTAGTGGTCAAGCCCCTGGAAGCAGAGACTAAGACCAAGGGCGGGATCGTCCTGCCGGATACGGCCAAAGAGAAACCGCAAGAGGCAAAGGTCATAGCGGTAGGCAAAGGCAAGGTGCTGGATAACGGTACCGTACAGGCCCCGGAAGTAAAAATAGGGGACAAGGTTTTATACGGAAAATATTCCGGCAACGAGATCACCACTAAGGAAGGCGAAGAATTACTCATCCTGCGGGAAGAGGATATTCTAGCTATAATCAAATAAGAGGAGGAACGTATGGCTAAACAATTATTGTATAGTGATGAGGCCCGCCGCAAGATCTTGAGCGGCGTAGAACAGCTGGCAGCTGCGGTAAAGGTAACCCTGGGCCCCAAGGGGCGCAACGTGGTTATCGATAAAAAGTTTGGTTCGCCGACCATCACCAAGGACGGCGTAAGCGTAGCCAAGGAAGTAGATTTGGAGGATGCCTTCGAGAACATGGGGGCGCAAATGGTCAAGGAGGTAGCCGAGAAGACATCGGAAATTGCCGGTGACGGAACTACCACCGCCACGGTCCTGGCTGAAGCGATATACCGCGAGGGGTTAAAGAACGTTACCGCCGGTTCAAACCCGATGGAATTGAAGCGCGGCATCGAAAAAGCCGTAGAAAAGGTAGTTGAGGAGTTAGGCAAGCTTTCTACCCCGATCAAGGACAAGAAGGAGATCGCTCAGGTAGCCAGCATCGCGGCCAACTCCGACACCAACATAGGCGAATTGATCGCCGAGGCAATGGATAAGGTAGGCAAGGACGGCGTGATCACGGTCGAAGAGGCAAAGTCCACCGCCACCACCCTGGATGTAGTTGAAGGTATGCAGTTTGATCAGGGATATTTATCCCCTTATTTCGTAACCGACACCGAAAGGATGGAAGTCCTCTTAGAGGATCCATATATCCTCATTTATGAGAAAAAGATATCTTCAATAAAAGATATCCTGCCCCTGTTGGAGAAGATCGCCCGCACGGGAAAACCGTTGTTGATAATCGCCGAAGAGGTCGAAGGGGAAGCCCTGGCAACCTTGGTAGTCAACAAGATACGCGGGACATTCGTTGCCTGCGCGGTGAAGGCGCCGGGTTACGGCGACAGGCGCAAAGCCATGCTTGAAGATATCGCTGTCCTTACCGGAGGAAAGGCCTTAACCGAAGACCTGGGCATCAAGCTGGAAAATGTGGATATCGAGGACCTTGGCAGGGCAAAGAAGGTCAAGATCGACAAGGAGAACTCCACCATCGTGGAAGGGGCCGGCAAGAACCAGGCGATCAACGCCCGTATCTCCCAGATCAAAAAACAGATCGAAGACACTGATTCCGATTACGACAAGGAGAAATTGCAGGAACGCCTGGCAAAACTATCCGGCGGGGTCGCCGTAATCAACGTTGGAGCGGCAACCGAATCGGAAATGAAGGAAAAGAAGGCCCGCGTTGAAGATGCTCTGCATGCAACCCGCGCCGCCACCCAGGAAGGTATTGTTCCTGGAGGCGGAGTAGCTCTGATCCGCACCATAGCTTCTTTGGATAAATTGAAGCTTGACGGAGACGAGAAGGTCGGTTCAAACATCGTGAAACGCGCCATCGAAGAACCTTTAAGACAGATAGTCCAGAACGCCGGACTTGAAGGCTCGGTAGTCGTACAAAGAATCAAGCAGGAGAAAACCAATATCGGTTATGACGTAGGTCAGGACTCCTATGTGGATATGCTGGAGGCCGGTGTAATAGATCCTACCAAAGTAACCCGTTCGGCTCTTCAAAATGCATCCAGTATAGCCGCGCTTTTACTTACAACCGAAACCCTGATCACGGATAAACCCGAAAAGGAAGAAAAGATGCCTCCGATGCCCGGAGCAGCAGGCATGGGCGGCATGGGTGGAGGAATGTATTAAAAACGGCGGTTAGCTCAAAGGCTAACGCACGGCAGATGAAAGCAAAAGAGGGGAAGTGAGCCCATAGGGCTCACTTCCCCTCTTTTCTTATCTTAACAGGAATATATCATTCCAACACTTAAAATAAAGTTCTTTCCCGTGTTTGTAGCAATAGTAGTTAAGGTTTGAGGGAAAAATTTTTAAAACTTATGTGGTAGTCTATCCTAAAAAAAGGAGACTACCATGCAAGACGAATCTGTTAAAATACGGCTG
>JAQUKF010000125.1 GCA_028719265.1 Candidatus Omnitrophota bacterium | reverse complement strand
CCCGCCTAAAAAATGAGTATTGACATCCTATAAGCTTAGAGGTAAAATAATTAACAATTCGGCTCACCTTAATATTACCCCTATTGAGCGATAGGGGTAATATTTTACCTTAATAATGATAGATAAAGACAGCAGACTTAACCTTAAAAAGTGCGTTATTTTCTTTGATTTTGACAATACTATCGCTACCTGCGATGTATTTGACAACATGCTCCTGCTTTTCTCGCGTGACGACCGCTGGATGGAACTGGAAAAGAGGTGGAAGAGCGGCAGGATAGGTTCGAAAACCTGCATGGAGGGCCAGCTGAGAGGGATGGACCTGGATAAAAGATCCCTGGATGCCTACCTGTCCAAAATAAAGCTTGACCCCTCTTTTAAAGAACTATATAAATTCCTGCAAACCAAGAAAATAAAGATAGTGGTCTTGAGCGACAATTTTGATTATATACTTAATCAGATACTCAGGATCAATAAGGTCAAGAAACTTAAGGTCTTGGCCAATAAGCTGAGTTTCTCCAGGGGCAAGGTCGTGACGGATTACCCCTTCAAGAACAAGGATTGCCAGATTTGCGCGCATTGCAAAACAAAGAACCTTATGGCTGTTTCACCGCAAGGCGCCTCCATAATTTATGTCGGCGACGGTAGTTCGGATATCTGTCCTGCCAGGCGCGCCCATCTGGTCTTCGCAAAGGACAATCTTCTTAAGTATTTCAAGGACAATAAGCTTGAACATATAGTTTTCCATAACTTAAAAGAGGTGTTGAACCATCTAAAAAGGAAATTAACATGAGCCAAAAACAATTAACCAAGACAGGCAGGGGCGAGAAGATCTTTAACCAGGACCAACTGTTGAATCTGGAGGAGAAATATTGTTCTTGGGGAGATACCGTGCATTATGCCGAGAAGTTGAATATATTCAAGGAGTCGAAGGGAAACTATCTGTATGACCGGGACGGCGTGGAATTCCTGGATCTGCAGATGTGGTATTCGGCGGCTAACTTCGGATACGGGAATAGGCGTTTGAATACGGCGCTTAAGAAACAGATCGATGTTCTTCCCCAGTTGGCCTGTCAGTATTTGCATGAAGAAAAGATCCTGCTTGCCGCAAAGATTGCCCAGAGGAACGAACGTACCTTTGAAGAGAAAGGGAGAGTGCATTTCAACGTGGGCGGCTCAAGCGCGCTTGAGGACTCCCTGAAATTAGTGCGTAACCATTGCGGAAGAAGCCTGGTATTTGCCTTTATGGGCGGTTACCACGGCAGGACGCTGGCAGCTTCGGCGATAACTTCCAGTTTCAGGTACCGGGAGAAATTCGGGCATTTTGGGGACCGGGCGATGTTTGTCCCCTATCCCTACTGTTTCAGGTGTCCGTATGACAAGAAAAAGGATTTCTGCGACCTGTATTGTCTCAAGCAGTTCGAGAAGCTTTTTGAGACTGAATATCATTCCGTGGTCAACAAGAAAAACTCAAAATGCGAATTTGTAGCTTTTTATGCCGAGGCAATCCAGGGTACCGGCGGGTATATCGTCCCGCCGCAGGATTATTTCCTGGGGTTGAAGGATATCCTCGACCGTTACGGAATACTTTTTATCGATGATGAGATACAAATGGGGTTCTTCCGTACGGGAAAGTTTTGGGCAATCGAGCATTTTAATATCACCCCCGACATCATTGTCTTCGGTAAGGCTTTGACCAACGGGTTGAATCCAATTTCCGGGGTCTGGGCCAAGGAGAAGCTTATTTCTCCGGATGTCTTCCCTCCCGGGTCGACACATGCGACATTTTCGAGCAATCCTCTTGGGACGGCCGTGGGTCTGGAGGTTATGAAGCTTATAGAAGAGTCCGATTTTTCTACATCCGTAGCCAGAAAGGGGCAATATTTCATCTCCCGGCTCAAGAAGCTGCAAAAGCGGTATCCGCAGATAGGGGATGTAGACGGGCTCGGATTGGCCCTGAGGGTGGAGATCTGCGGTAAGGACGGCTATACCCCGGACAAGGAGTTGACTGATAAAATAGTCAACCTGGGTTTAAGCGGAAATTTGACTGCCGGAGGCAAGAAACGCGGGTTGGTCTTGGATGTCGGCGGTTATTATAAAAACGTATTTACCATCGCCCCCTCGTTTTATATTACCGAAAAAGAAATAGATTTGGGGGTTGAGCTTCTCGAGGAGGCTTTGAGTAAGGCGCTCAGGAAATAACGACCGCTGTTTGCCGCAAGAAAGGATAGGGGCTGAGATTCCTGCATGCTGAATAAGGCTATCCGGATTTTGAATTTCGATAACAGCGTCGTGCGGCAGAAGAGGCTCCTTCATTATTATCAGGTGCAGACCGTTGACTTTACAGGTTTGGCTTCTTCCGCAAGGTTTTACATGTCGGCCCTCCTGCGCGCAAAGATATCCTCTCTGCTTGAGCCGGAAACGGAAAGCCGCCCCACCTTCTTAGGTTCCGGAGACTTCCACCATATAAGCGAGTTATTAATATCCCGTATCGATGAAGAGGCCTGCCTGATCGTTTTCGATTTTCACCCGGATTGGGAAATGCTTCCTCCGCGTTTTGGCTGCGGGTCATGGGTCAACCAGGCCTTGAAGAACAAGAATATTTCCAAATGCATACTTATCGGTATGGGTTCCGACGATCTCTCCTGGCCGGCGCTGCAAACAGCCGGTCTGGGCGCCTTGTCCGGCGGCCGCCTTGAGATTTATCCTTACAGGCGTAAGCCCGGCAAGGTATATTTTAGGGCCGTTGCGGCCAACCCCTCGGTTATCGTCAAAAAAGGATTCTTCTCAAACAGTATCTTATGGCATGAGTTGGAAAAAGAGGATATGGCTGATTTTACACTTAAATTAATCAAACGCCTGCCCGTAAAGAAAACCTATATTTCCATAGATAAGGATTGTTTGAAAAACGATTTTGCGCTCACCAATTGGGAAGAAGGATTCTTGACCCTAAAGCAGCTCCTTGTAATGCTTAAAATTTTGCGGGATAACCTGGAGATAAT
>JAQUKF010000124.1 GCA_028719265.1 Candidatus Omnitrophota bacterium | reverse complement strand
GGTTAGAAAGGAGACATCCGATGGGGAAATCGATCAAGGGTACAAAAACAGAACAGAATTTGCTTAAGGCTTTTGCCGGCGAGTCCCAGGCGCGTACGCGCTATACATATTTTTCTTCAGTTGCCAAGAAGGAAGGGTTTGTGCAGATATCCAATATATTCATGGAGACAGCTGAAAACGAAAAAGAGCATGCCAAGGTGTTCTTCAAATACCTCGAGGGAGGGGATGTGGAGATAACCGCTTCTTACCCCGCGGGGATGATAAAGGATACAAAAGCCAATCTTGAAGAGGCGGCAGCCGGGGAGAACCTGGAATGGACCACCCTTTATTCAGATTTTGCTAAAGTCGCCAATGATGAAGGCTTCCCGGAGATAGCCCGTTCATTCGAGCAGATCTCCAAGGTTGAGAGATTCCATGAGGCACGCTACCGTAAATTGATCAATAATATTGCCACCGGGCAGGTGTTCAAGAAGAAGGCGGGCGTAAAGTGGCATTGCGCTAATTGCGGTTATGTCCTGGAAGGGGATGAGGCGCCTAAGGAATGTCCTTCATGCAAGCACCCGCAGGCATTTTTTGAGGTACTTGCCGAGAATTATTGATTTATTTCTAAGGGTTTATCGATGCCGGGATTATTGTCGGTTATCCTGTGTATTTGCCTGTTTGTCTTTCCTGTAAGTTTCGCGCAAGGAGGGGAAAGTATGAAGTTGTCCAGCCCGGAGTTTAAGCATGAGGGGTATATTCCCGGAAGATTCACGTGTCAGGGGAATAAAATAAATCCGCCCATGACTATCGAAGGAGTTCCCGACGGCGCCGAGAGCCTTGCCTTGATCATGGACGACCCCGATGCCGTAGGCGGCACTTTTGTACATTGGGTACTTTATGATATTCCTGTTACCGGAAGTATAGGAGAAGATAGCGTACCTGGAAAGCAGGGGATTAATTCTTTGGGCGGCATAGGTTATGTCAGTCCCTGTCCTCCATCAGGCACACACCGTTATTTTTTCAAGGTTTACGCCTTGGATAAAATGCTGGGATCCCGCGAGGGATTAAGCAAACAGGATTTGGAAAAAGAGATCTCCGGTCACGTTTTGGATAAAGCCGAGTTGATCGGCTTATACCGGAAGAATTAAACATCTATGCCCTGGCATGTTTATATTATCAGGTGCAGGGATAATCTGCTTTATACCGGGATCACCAAAAACCTGGAACGCAGGGTTAAACAGCACAACAGCGGTAACGGATGCCGGTTTACCAGATACAGGGCCCCGGTTGAGCTGGTGTATTGCGAAAAAGCGGCAAGCCGTCCACGGGCGCTGGTGCGGGAAGCGGAGATCAAGCGTCTGCGGCGCTGTGAAAAAATAAGGTTGTTCAACGAGGTGAAGGATGCCTAATTTTTCTTTTGATATTGTCTCCCAGGTTGACCTGCAGGAGGTGGATAACGCGGTAAACCAGGCGGCGAAAGAGCTGAGCCAGCGGTATGATTTTAAGAACAGCAAGTCTTCGGTGGCGTTTGACCGCAAGGAAAAAATGGTTACCTTGGTTGCCGATGACGATTTTAAACTTCGCGCGCTTACGGATATACTGCAGACGCGTTTAGCCAAGAGAGGGGTGTCGATCAAATCCCTTAAGTTCAACGACCCGCAGAAGGCTTTCGAGGGTTATTTGCGCCAGACGGTAGAGATCTGTATGGGGCTTGACCGGGAAAGGACGAAAGAGCTTACCGGTATCATAAAGGGGCTGGGTTTGAAGGTCCAGGCCCAGATAGAAGGGGAAAAGATCAAGGTCAGTTCTTCCAAGAAGGATGATTTGCAGGCGGTGATATCGCACTTGCGGGGAATGGATTTTCCACTGCCCCTTGATTTCTGTAATTACCGTTAGACCGGCAAAAAAGCGGTTTGCCGCCTGGCCGGTTGTGCTATAATAATTCAACCAAGCGAAAGGAAAGAACAATGACAAAAGGAAGAATAGTGCTGTTAGCTTTATTTTTTATTTTTTCTGTTCCGGTGAATGTTTACGCCCAGCAGCCTGCCGCGCGCCCGGCAGTAACTCCGGTATTTTCGGATATAGACTCTGACCGCAGCGGTTTTATTTCTTCCGAAGAGATGAAGTCTTACCAGGAGAATAGGTTTAACCAGCTGGATAAGGATAAGAACGGGGAGCTGAATTCAGATGAATTAGGTTCCGATAGCACGAAAATGCATCAGGCTGCCGATAAGGACAACGATAACAAGGTAAGCCGCAGTGAGTCGGATTCGCAGTTTAAGGAATATTTCCAACAGATGGACAAGGATAAGGATGGACAGGTTTCCGAAGCCGAATATACGGATTATTGGAAGATAATACACAGGTTCTAAAGAAAGGAGGCGGTATGCCCTGTAAATGCAAGAGCAAAAAGCCAAAGAAGAAGGTAAAGAAGAAAAAGAAATAATTTTGTTTTGGTAGTTCCGGGGCTGGAGTTGTTTGATCCAGCCCCGCGTTTTTCATACAGAGGAGCATATGAAAAGCAGGGTTTATTTTATTCCCATAAAAGATTCCGGAGATATTGCTTGCGTTAACGGAAAGCTTAAGCTTTTATTGGACAAAAGCGGGGTTCTTGCCTGTGTTACCGAGAAGGACAAGGTAGCCGTTAAGCTTCATTTCGGCGAAGAAGGGAACAGGGGATTCGTAAGGCCGGAACATTTGCGTGTAGTTTGCGAAGCGATCGGCGCGTCCGGCGCAGAGGCCTTCTTGACGGATACCAACACGCTCTACCGGGGAAAGAGGCTGAATTCAGCCGACCATTTGAAATTGGCTTATGAGCATGGCTTTACAAAGGAGGTTACGGGGGCGCCGGTTTTTATCCCTGATGATACCAAGGGGGAAAATGTCGCCTCCGTGGATATCGGACAGAAGTTCATAAAAACCGCAAAGCTCGCCCGTATCTTTCTGGAATCCGACAGCTTGATCGCAGTGAGTCATTTTAAGGGGCATGCGCTGACCGGTTTCGGCGGAGCGCTGAAGAATATCGGCATGGGTTGCGCTACCAGGGAGGGTAA
>JAQUKF010000123.1 GCA_028719265.1 Candidatus Omnitrophota bacterium | reverse complement strand
AGGATTTTTTCGATGCTCTCTCTAAGGCGGTATTCCTTACTGCTCAAAATATAGATTAATGCTTTTGTTTGAGATAATAGTTATTTAATATTGATTTGTAAAATCCCAAGTTTAAAATGGACTTGGGATTTTATTTTTGTACCGTTTCTTGCGAGATGCAACTTGTGAGCAGAGATTTTTGAGATATAATAAAGCTATGATTCGTTTATGTATAAACTCGGATTTTGATGATATTTTACCATTATAAACGACGCAGCGCAGGCGTATAAAGGAGTTATCCCTAATGACTGCTGGCAGGAGTCCTATATGAGCTACCAACGCCTGCAGGAAGAGATAAATAGCGGCGTGCAGTTTTGGGGATACGAAGAGGGTGACCGGCTTCTGGGGATAATGGGAATACAGGATGCGCAGGACGTGACCTTGATACGCCATGCTTATGTGCTTACCAAAGACCGAAAACGCGGCATAGGCGGATAACTTTTGGCGCATTTACGCAAACTTACCCGGTGGACGGTGTTAATCGGTACATGGAAAGACGCCAGCTGGGCGATAAGATTCTATGAAAAGCACGGTTTTAAATTGGTTCCGAAGCACATAAAGGATGAACTTTTAAAAAAATACTGGTCTATACCGGGAAGACAGGTTGAGCTTTCCGTGGTTTTGGCAGAGAAGGGGTAGATTTGAAGAAGATACTTAGTATTATAGGGATTTTGGTTTGCTGCGCAGCAGTTGCCTGGTTTATCCAGGCGCAGGCAAATAATAAGGTTGCTGTTTCCAAAGACGGGGTAAAGATTATTTATTCCGAATACGGCAAGGGGGAGCCCGTGCTTGTCTTTGTGCACGGATGGTGCGGGAGCCGCGCTGTCTGGCAGAAGCAGGTGCCGTATTTTGCCAAGAAATACAGGGTAATCACTTTGGATTTGGCGGGCCACGGAGCATCCGGACGCCAGAGGAAGGAATATACGCAAGAAGCTTTTGGCGAGGATATAGCCACGGTGGTGAACGCGGCAGGGGCAGATAAGGTTATCCTTATAGGCCATTCCATGTCCGGCACGATAATACTGGAGGCAAACAGGCTGCTCAAGGATAAGGTAATTGGTCTTGTCGCAGTTGATACTCTGGAGAATTTTGAATATGTGGCTACCCCGGAGGATAAAATAAAGTACATCGAACCGCTGAAGAAGGATTTTGTCAAGAATTCCGGCCCGTTTATGAGAGATATGTTCAATAAGAACGCTGATCCCAGGCTGATCGAGCAGGTAGTCAGGAATGTTGCCCGCTCTAACCCGGAGATCGCGATAAATACAATAGAGTATTATTTTGATACTCCGGTTATTCCACTTTTGGCCGACGTGAATGTCCCGTTATGGTGCCTGAATGCCGACCTGTGGCCGGACTATCCGGAGATAAACAGCAAGCATCTTAAGTCCTATCATTTAAGGGTAATGCCGGGGGTGGGGCATTTCCTGATGGTTGAGTCACCGGATGAGTTCAACCGGCAGCTGGATGATATCATCAGCCGGATCGTAAAATAAAGACTTTTGGTTTATGGGGCGTGAATGAAACCGATGGAGGTGGATTATGTTTAAGAAAATGAATGAGAGGGTAAAGAGGCTTACGGCTGTTGATATAGGGTTAATAAAGTGGTCGGTTATCCTGTTCACAATCATTGTCGTCAAGCTTTTCCCGCAGTTACTGAAAATTAGCTACCCGGTACTTATTTTGTTTGTACTGGTCTTTGGCGCAAGGCCGTTCTACAGATTCTGGATCAAGAAATAATTCAGCGGTCAAGAGTTCAATAGGGCAAGCTGCCGCCAGCAATAACTTTGCGGCGGCATAAACACAAAGAAAGGGGTATCTTATGAAAAGGTATTTTCCTTTATTTCCTATTTTAGCGTTTATATTGCTTGTTTGCGGCTGCGCTACGAATAAAACAAGGGTAGCCGAAGGGGCTGGTATCGGCGGGGCTGTCGGCGCGCTCGCGGGAGGGATTATTGGTTACCAGAGCGGCCATCCTATCCAGGGCGCCGCGATAGGCGGGGCAATCGGCGCGGGCTCGGGGGCTGTGGTAGGGGCGCAGATCAAGAAGCCGGCCCAGGATGCTTCAGCTCAAATTCCGGAGCATCTGACCATGCAACAGGTAGTCGATCTGACCAAGCAAGGGGTATCCAGCGATGAGATCATCGCTAAAATCAAGGCTTCAGATTCCAAGTATGCCTTGACCGCGGATGATGTCGGTTATTTGCAGAAACAGGGAGTAAGCCAGCGGGTGATTGAAACAATGCAGGCTGCGGAGCAGGCCGTAGATAAATAAAAGATGAGAAAAGCCTTAACCTTGCTTTGTGTCTCTTTAGGTTTGAGCATTTTGTTTATTTCCGGATGCGTATATATAACCCATCTTGACGATGTTATGTTCTTGAAGGGCATGGAAAGCAACCAGAAACAAATGCAGGCGCAGATGGAGAAAGAGGAGAAATTGTACGAAAAGCTTAAAACCGACATCCGCGAAGGCAGATTGAAGGCGTTGGTCAGAAAGGATAAGGTCGTCAGGCTTTACGGAGAGCCGACATTATGCAAGCCGGCTGAATTTAGCGGAGGGATCAAGGAAACATGCGTTTACCGTAAGCAGACCGGGGGGTTGATTACCGAAATAATCTCGCTTGATTTTGACGGGCAGGACAGGTTATGTTCCTGGCAGGCGGGGGATTAAGGAGGGCGCGATGGAGATAAAAGTAGAGAAGCTTGGGCAGGAGCAGTTAAAGCAGATGGGGGTATTTGACTGGCCGGTCTGGAAGAAGGAGAAGTCAAGCTTTCCCTGGTCGTATGATTGCATAGAGGAGTGTTATTTCCTGGAAGGGGATGTTACTGTAGAGCCTAAAGGCGGCAACGCGGTCAGCTTTGGCAAGGGTGATTTTGTGACTTTCCCCAAAGGCATGGACTGCACCTGGAATATAAAGACCCCTGTTAAGAAGCATTATAATTTTAAATAAAAGGAGAGAGGGCGCGATGTTCGGTGCCGGTAAAATACTGGTAACCTTTGGCCTTTTGATGGTATTGTCCGGCCTGTTTTTTATGCTGGCCGGCAA
>JAQUKF010000122.1 GCA_028719265.1 Candidatus Omnitrophota bacterium | reverse complement strand
GATAAAGAATTCCGGATACCCTTTCAGGGACCTGGCGGGCGTAGGTGTAGCCTATAAGTTTTGCCAGGCGATAAGCGGATCCATTCTTGATAAAGACCTTGACTTGGTCGCGCTGGGCACGATAGCCGACAGCGTTCCTTTAAACGGGGAGAACAGGATCATCGCCAGGGAAGGGTTATTGCGTATGCCGGAGACTAAGAGGGCGGGCTTACGCGCGATAATCGAGAATGCCGGGATCAGGAACAAGAAGTTCAATTCCACTTACGTAAGTTTCATTATCGCCCCGCGCCTGAATGCCTCCGGCAGGATGGACAGCGCCGAGCTGTCTTTACAGCTTTTAATGAGCGATAAATATGAAGAGGCCCAGGTGCTGGCCAGGGAGCTTGAGCAGTTTAACCGCCAGCGCCAGAAGGTGGAAGCGAAGATACTGGAGGAGGCCGAGGAGATAATAAACCAGCAGGTGAACTTCAAGGAGCATAAGGTCATCGTGATCGCCAAAGATGACTGGCACCAGGGGGTCCTGGGGATAGTCGCCTCCAAGCTCGCAGACAAGTTCTACCGTCCAGCAATAGTTATTTCGTTGAAGGAGGATTTGTGCAAAGGTTCCGCCCGTTCGATCAGGAATTTCCATCTTTTTGACGCCCTGATGGATTGCAAGGAACTCCTGGACAGCTTCGGCGGGCACGCCCACGCCGCGGGACTGCTGATCACCAAGGATAATATTGATGAATTCAGGAGAAGTATCAACAGGCTTGCCCATGACCGGCTAAACCTGGAGGACCTGCTTCCGAATATAGATATTGACGCGGAGATCGTTTTGGGAGATATAAACTGGGCCGTGGCCAGGGAGCTCGAATCTTTGGAACCGTTTGGCATGGCGAACCCCGAGCCCATGTTTTATACTCGCGGCCTGAAACTGAAAGGCCAGGCGCAAACCTTAAGCAGGGAAACGCTGAAATTCTGGGTGACCGACGGCATTACCACGCATCAGGCTATCGGTTTCGGTATGGCCGGATTGTTGCACAGCCTTATGCAGGCGGATACATTCGACCTGGTATATACCCCGAAAGTAGACAATTGGCGCCAGGAGGAATCCGTAGTCCTGGAAGTGAAAGATATATTCTTTAAGTAGCGGTTTTGGTCCTGGGGAGGGCTTTCTGGAATTTTCCCTTTTTGATGCACTTGGCGCAGATAAAGACGCTTTTCGGGATCCCGTCTATTATTATGCGCATTTTTTGAAGGTTAGGTAGAAATTTGCGTTTTGACCAGCGGGCAATCTTCGAGCCGGTACCGCCTTTAGCTTTATACTGGCCTTTTCTGGACAGCGCCTTCCCGTTCAGCGCGCCTTTCTCGCATATCGCACATCTCTTAAGCATTTTAGAACTCCTTTTTACCTCTTGGATTTGAAATTTAACGGTTTCTTTGTAAGTTCATTAAGTATACTCGAAATCGCGGGATTGTCAAGACAGAAAGTAAGGCCTTTTTTGCGCCGTTTCCTACTTCGGGCAAGACGTTTTCCGAAACCGCTTGAAATCCATTGGGTTGGGGATTAATTATCCAGGCTTGCGGGCAATGATATGAGCAAAGGATTGCTCCAGAGAGAATAAATAAAACAGGATGAGATACCTCTTGAGGTATGGACAACAAGTGGTATAATATTACCCAAGTATCAGGAACGTCCGGTCAATACGCAGGCTGCATTATGGCAGGCATACGGACGCCATTTTAAGCGGAGAGCGTAGTTTAGATAGTAGTTTTTAGGAGGTTTATTTAATGAAAAGGATACTTCTTTTTATCCTGCCGATTCTTATCCTTGTTGCTCTTGGCTCAACTGTTTCAGGGATCATGCAGGCCCGTTTCACGGAAGACAGACTGATGGATGACTTAAAAAGAAAGGCCAGATCTGTGGACGAAAGCCTTGAGTTGTCCGCCAGGTATATAATTATAAATAATGATCTAAAGCAAGCCAACCGCCTAGTCAACAGTTTCCAGAAGAGGGAAAGGCTGCAGGGATGCGTTATCTATGACAAAGAGGGCAAGATACTGGCGATTACCGAGCGTTTCTCCGATTTCAAGGACAGGGAAAGACCGTATCTTAAAGATGTCCTTCTTTCTAAGAACCCGCGCGGGGCATTGGAGAAGTTCAACGAATATTCCGTATACAGCTACATCATACCTGTTCTGGATGACGACGAGAATATCCTGGGTATGGTAGAGGTCATATACGATACCTCGTATATGTTCACCACTCTTACCGAGTTATGGAAAAAGATAAGCGTAAGCTCCATCCTGCTTATTTTGATGATACTGCTGGTGGCCCTCTTGATCCAGAGGCAGATATTCATTGTGCCCGTGCGCAGGCTTACCCAATGGTTCACTCATTTCCAGAGAGGGGATACGGATAAGCTGCAGCCGTTCGCCGAGAAGGGTGAATTCGGTAAATTGATCAGCGAGGTGGAGCAGGTTGCCTTGAGCATAAGGGTTGCCCGCCGGACCATCTCGGACGAGGCGCACGTGAGGCTTCAGAAGGAGGAGCTCTGGACCGAAGCCAAGCTTAAGGACTTGATACACGCCAAGCTCGGAGATAACTCGTTCTTTGTGGTCTCCAACAGGGAGCCTTATATGCACGTTATGGACGAGAACGCCGGCAGGGTGGCTTGTATAAGGCCGGCCAGCGGGGTGGTTACCGCCATACACCCGATACTTTCCGCCTGTGGAGGGACATGGGTGGCCCACGGCGGAGGCAATTTGGATAAGAAGTTCGTCAACTCCAAAGACAAGCTGGGCGTTCCTCCCGAAGACAACCGGTACATCCTTAAAAGGGTCTGGTTGAACAAGAATGAAGAACAGGGGTATTATTACGGGTTCTCAAACGAAGGATTGTGGCCTTTGTGTCATAATACGCATACGCGCCCCACATTCCGGGAGTCCGATTGGCAGATGTACAAGGAGGTAAACCAGAAGTTTGCCGACAGCGTCTTGAGCGAACTGCCGTCGAGCAGCCCGTTCATATTCGTGCAGGATTACCATTTCACGCTCCTGCCCAAGATGATAAAAGACAAGAGGCCGGATGCCAAGATCGCCCTTTTCTGGCATATCCCCTGGCCGACCCCCGAGGCCTTCATGATCTGTCCTTATCAGAGCG
>JAQUKF010000121.1 GCA_028719265.1 Candidatus Omnitrophota bacterium | reverse complement strand
TCTTTTTCCCCTAAAAAATCTTTTTCGGTCCTGTTTGCCATTATTCTCTTTCTTGAATTCATGCGGGTAAAATTATGTTATTGAATAATTTTATCATACACCGGGGACAAATGGAACCGGAAAGTTCCCTTCCCCAAAGTGCAAACAGCCCTTGCTTCCGCTAAAAACAAGGGCTGTTGTATGAAATGGATTAAAGGACGGCTATATAAAATAAGGTTAACCGTTAAGCACGGCTTGCCGAATAGTATATTTCTCTTCCCTGCCGATCGCTTTGCTTATTTTAGCCGCCTCTTCTGCCGGCAGGAACGTAGGATGGAAGGTAGTCCTGAACTCATAACGCAATCCAGCCGCCCTGATCAAAAGCATGCTGCGGCGTATCTCATAATCATCTACGGATACTCCGCAGATACGCGAATATTCCCGGCCGAACGGGGCTTTGATATCCATCGCCACATAATCAAGATGAGGCAGAAGCCTCTCCAGGACATCCGGCCTGCTCCCGTTGGTGTCGAGCTTTACGGCGTATCCCAAAGAACGCACCTCAAGCACAGCCTCCAGGATATCATCCTGCATGGTCGGTTCTCCGCCGCAAAATACCACTCCATCCAGCAGCCTTCGGCGCTCATTGAGAAAACCCCATACATCTTCAAAAGAGACAGACTCTGCAAAAAACTCCGGGTAAACAAGCTGCGGGTTATGGCAATAAGAACACCTGAAATTGCACCCCTGGGTAAAAATTACCGCGGCGACCTTGCCTGGATAGTCCACAAGGGAGGATTTCACAAATCCGCCTATCTTCATATCTTATAGGTCCTCCTCAAGTTAAATTCCTCCTTCTTGCCGTTATTCCACTGGTTCACCGGACGCAGATACCCTACTATCCTCGAATATACCTCGCATTCCCTGCCGCACTTCGGGCATTGCTCAATCTTTCCCGCCAGGTAACCACATTGCGGGCAGACGCTGAAGGTCGGCGTAACCGAGAAATACGGCAATTTGTAATTAACACATATCTTCTTAATCAGGCTCTTAAGCGCAGCCTGGTCTTTTATCTCTTCGCCGACATACAGATGTACGACCGTTCCTCCGGTATATTTCGTCTGTATCTCATCCTGCAGATCAAGCATCTCAAATACATCATCCGTATGGTTGACCGGCAGATGGGTAGAATTCGTGTAAAACGGATAGTGCGCCCCGGAAAGCCTGCCGGAACCGGTAAGCATATCCGGATATTCCGCCTTATCTAACTGCGCCAGGCGGTATGATGTCCCTTCGGCCGGGGTGGCTTCGAGATTATAGAAATTACCCGTGTCCTCCTGGAACTCCAGGAGCTTCTGGCGCATGAAATCCATCGTACGCAGCGTAAATGACCTGCCTGTATCGCTGGCGATATCTTCATTAAACAGGTTCAAACAGGCTTCGTTCATCCCGACGATACCTATGGTGGAAAAATGGTTCTTCCAGTATTTTCCGAACCTCTCCTTGATATTGCGCAGGTAAAAACGCATATACGGATATAGGTTCTCTTCGGTGAAGGACTCCAGGGTTTTCCTTTTTATCTCCAGACTCTCTTTTGCCAGGTCCATGGCTTTCCCGAGCCTTCCGAAAAAATCATATTCATCAACGGAAACAAACCCCAGCCGCGGCATATTTATAGTGACCACGCCGATCGAACCGGTGAGGGGCGAAGAACCGAACAATCCTCCTCCCCTGCGGCGCAGCTGACGGTTGTCTATCCTCAGCCTGCAGCACATACTGCGGGCATCCTCCGGGTTCATGTCCGAATGGATGAAATTCGCAAAATACGGCAACCCGTACTTGGCGGTCACCTTCCACAATATGTCCAGGCCGGGATCATCCCAATCGAAATCCTTGGAAATATTGTAAGTGGGGATAGGGAACGTGAACACCCTGCCTTTCGCATCCCCCTCAAGCATAACCTCCAGGAATGCCCGGTTAAACATATCCATCTCGGGTTTAAACTCTTTGTAAGAAGCTTCCTGCACCTCTCCTCCGATAACCACCCCCTGATCCCTGTAATAGGACGGGACCGTAAGATCCAGAGTAATATTGGTAAAGGGGGTCTGGAACCCTACGCGGGTGGGGACATTTACATTAAACAGGAATTCCTGGAGCGCCTGTTTGACCCCTTTGTAATCAAGCCGGTCAAAACGGATAAAAGGCGCAAGCAGCGTATCAAAATTGGAAAACGCCTGGGCTCCGGCTGCCTCACCCTGCAGCGTATAAAAGAAATTGGTTATCTGTCCTAAGGCTGTGCGCAGGTGCCTGGCAGGTTTCGACTCAACCTTGCCCGGGGCTCCCCGGAAACCCTGCAAAAGCAGGTCATGCAGGTCCCAACCTACGCAGTAAGCGCTGATTATCCCCAAATCATGGATATGCAAATCTCCTTCAAGATAAGCGTTCTTGATATCTTCGGGATATATCTTATTAAGCCAGTATATCTTGCTTACCTCCGAGGAGATGTAATTATTGAGTCCCTGCAGGGAAAACCCCATATTACTGTTTTCTTTAACCTACCAGTCTGACCTGGAAAGATACTGGTCAACCAGATCTACATTGAATTTTGAAGTAATCTGGCGCACCCCCTTGCGCTGCTCGCGGTAAAGTATATAGGCCTTTGCTGTCTTCTTGTATGGAGAGGCCAGAAGAACCTCCTCTACAATATCCTGTATCTGCTCTACCGCCGGGGTATCCCCCAACTCAAGCTGGCCGGCCAGGCTCAATACCTTAATGGTAAGTATCTTTGCCGTGTCCTCCTGGAACTCACCGGTAGCCCTTCCCGCCTTGGCAATGGCGCCGGTTATCTTGCGGGCGTTAAACCCAACCCTTTTGCCGTCCCTCTTGACTATCTCCCTAAAACCCTCCCTGACCGATATCTCCATATCCCCTCCGTTGTACCGGACATAAATATTGTCCGCCATAAAAACAATGATCCCTTAAGCCCAAAGGTATCCGGGGTCGTCCCTGCCTTTGGGGAAATAAAAGCCCAGCCTCATATGATAGAGGCTGGGCTGAATAATCTTTAACGATAAGACTATTTCCTTTGCACCTCTATTCCCGGAGGAGTTCGTTCTCTGACTCGCAGGCTCATTCCTTTCCTTTTGCCTGCATACAGTTGCGGGTACAGTCTCGGGTTTTCACCGAATTCCCTGCGTAAC
>JAQUKF010000120.1 GCA_028719265.1 Candidatus Omnitrophota bacterium | reverse complement strand
TAAATGAGGTAGTTAATGTCGTGCATAACGCCGGCCTGGCCAAGCGCGTATGCAGAATGCGGCCAGTGGGGGTTATTAAAGGGTAGAAGGTAGAAAGAATGCTGGATATCAGGTTTATTCGCGAAAACAGGGATTTGGTAAAACAGGCAATAAGGAACCGGGCCCTGCAGATTGACGTTGACGCCGTTATCGGTATCGATGATGCCCGCCGCAAGGCCTTAAGCGAGTTTGAAGAGTTATCAGCCAGCCGTAATAGAGCAAATGATGAAATAAGCGCCCTGTTAAAGGCCAAAAAGGACGCCAAGGCCAAGATATCTTCGATGAAGGATATCTCCAGGCGTATTAGTGACCTCCAGCAGCAGATCAAGGAGAGGGAGACTGAGCTAAACAGGATGCTTATCAGCATTCCCAATGTTCCGCATCCTTCTTTGCCGGTAGGGGATGCAGCCTGCAATAAGCTTGTGCGCAGCTGGGGAGAACCGAAAAAATTTAATTTCAAGCCGCTCGACCACATAGAGCTTTGTCAGAATCTGGATATCGTGGATTTCAACCGGGCTACCAAGATCACCGGTTCAAATTTCATCCTTTTTAAGGGCTGGGGGGCAAAGCTTGAGCGGGCCTTGATCAACTTTATGCTTGATCTGCACACCGGTAAACACGGGTATACGGAAGTATTCCCGCCTTTCCTGGTCAACCGCGCATCTATGCTCGGCACAGGCCAGCTGCCCAAGCTGGAAGAGGATATGTATAAGCTTAAGGATGACGACCTTTTCCTGATACCGACCGCAGAGGTCCCGGTAACCAATATATTCCGCGATGAAATAATCGACGAGGAGAAGCTCCCTGTTTATTATACCGCCTATACCGCTTGTTTCAGGAGGGAGGCGGGCTCTTACGGTAAAGATACCAAGGGCCTGATCCGCGTGCATGAATTCGACAAGGTGGAGATGGTTAAATTCGTCAAGCCCGAAGATTCTTACGATGAGCTGGAGAAGCTAGTTGGCAATGCCGAAGAGGTTCTGCGGATCCTGGGGCTTCCTTATAGGGTGGTCATGCTTTCTACCCAGGATATAAGTTTTTCCGCCAGTAAATGCTATGACCTTGAGGCATACACCCCGGGAGCGGATAAGTGGCTTGAGGTATCCAGCTGCAGCAATTTTGAGGCATTCCAGGCCCGCCGGGCAAATATAAAGATACGGCGCAAAGAAAGCAAGAAGGTGGAATTCCTGCATACCCTGAATGGTTCAGGGATTGCCCTTGCGCGCACGGTAGTGGCGATATTGGAGAATTACCAGCAGGAGGACGGCTCGGTCCTGATCCCAGAGACCTTGCAGCCGTATTTGAATGGCCAAAAAAGAATTACTAGACAGTAAATTGCTCAAAGATGTCAATTTGACCAAAGGGTCTTCCGGCGCATCGTCGGTCAATCCAGGGAAGGGACCGGGACTCTCCGGGAAATCATTCGGGATAATCAAGTTTATCTTAGGCATACTCTTTTTACCATTTGTTTATTCCGCCTGTGTAGCTTTTCTAAATGAGTTCGCCCTGGTGGATAAGGCTCTGCAGTGGGTTTTCTGGAGCGGGGTGATTTGTTTCCTGGCGGTTTATCTTTTTATCCTGGAGCCGGTGTTCGTCTATAATTACGGGCATAAGCTTGTGGAGACGGTTTTTAGTTTTTTCAAGCCGATGGTCAATGTCGCCCCTTTCCTCCTGCCGGTGTATGCTCTGCTGGTATTCGTTGTTTACGGCGTATTGTCCATAGTGGTTAAATCCGGCTGGCTGATCAAATACGCGCTTTTTTTGATCGGTTTCAGCGCCATCCTGCACCTGGTATTTTCGGCCAAGAGCATCCGTACCAAAAAAAGGGATTTCTTGAAGGAAAATTACATATTCGGGTTCTCTTTTATCCTTATCCTGAACCTGGCGTTGCTGGCTTTGGGGTTCAGCCTGATTTTCAAGGAGTTCTCGTTTGTTAATTTCTGCAACATATCTTTTACAACAGCCCATAATATATTCTACGCTGTCTTTAAACAGCTGTTTTTATTTTAAAGGTGGGGTGGCTGAGCGGTTGAAAGCGGCAGTCTTGAAAACTGTTGTGGGGATTATCTCCACCCTGGGTTCGAATCCCAGCCCCACCGCCAGATTATTGAGCCTTTTCCAGCGGCCTTAAACAGGAGGGCATATGAGTTTGGACCTGTACTATTTTTCCGCTACCGGAAATTGCCTTGCGGTAGCAAGGGATATAGCTTCGGAGTTTGAAGATGCGCGTCTGATCCCTATAACCAAGGCGCTTGCCGTGGGTATCGAGCAGGCGGATGCGGTCGGCGTGGTTTTTCCGGTGTACATGTTCGGTTTGCCGTTGATTGTGGCAGAGTTTTTGAAGGCGTTGAAATTAAACCCCGGGACGTATGTTTTTACCGTAGCTACATTCGGGGGCTTGCCCGGAAGGGCGCATAGCCTGGCTAGGAACATCCTTAAATCAGGCGGCCTTAAGCTCTCCTGCGGGTTCTCGGTAATTATGCCGGGAAACTATACTCCTTTATACGGGGCTATATCCGAGGAGAAACAAAAAGAAATGTTCTCCAGGGAAAAGATAAGAGTCAAGGAGATCGCGCAGTTTGTGCGTGCACGTAAAGAGGGCGTATTCGAAGAAAGCCCGGTATTTACCAATTTCCTGTTCTATTCTTTGTTCTACCGGTTAGGGGCAAAGCAGATCCCTTCATTGTCTAAGGGGTTTTGGGTGACGGATGCCTGCATTAAATGCGGACGCTGCGCCGGGGTTTGCCCGGTTGCCAATATAGAAATGAAAGACGGCAGGCCCGTATGGCTTGATCACTGCCAGCATTGCATGGCCTGCCTGCAATGGTGTCCGGTAGAGGCTATCCAGTACGCAAAGACGACCGTTGGCAGGAAACGTTACCGTCATCCTGCAGTAAGCGAAGAGGATATAAAGGGGCAGAAGGCCTAACCCTTTCAGCAACAGATAGATCGTGGTTATGGAGAGTTGGCAGAGCTGGTTGAATGCGGCGGTCTCGAAAACCGTTGTCGTCGCAAGATGACCGGAGGTTCGAATCCTCCACTCTCCGTTTGAATATTATGATAAAAAAGATCGAAGATTTCTTTAAGCTTAAGGAATTGGGTACGGATATCCGCACGGAGGCGATCGCGGGCCTGACTAC
>JAQUKF010000119.1 GCA_028719265.1 Candidatus Omnitrophota bacterium | reverse complement strand
TCGCAGTATTGGAAAACTACCTGTCCGTTCTTTTTAAGCCTGTTCAGCACCTGTTTATCCTTAGTAACGAATTTTCCCTCACCGTGCGCAACCGGCAGGTAAATTATCTCCTTCAGTCCTTTTGTCCATACGCATTTTCCGCAAGGCTTCAAATGCACCCAGCGCGCCTCGAATTTACCCGAATCGTTGATGATCAGACTGGTCTCCTGCTTCATATCGGAGCAGCCGGGCAGAAGCCTGCTTTTAACCAGTATCTGGAAACCATTGCAGATGCCGATGATCAATTTCCCGTCTTCAATGAACTGGCGCAGGAAATCCGCCAGCTTGAACCTTAACTCATTGGCAAAGATCTTGCCGGAGGCAACATCATCCCCATAGCTGAACCCTCCCGGCAGGGCCAATATCTGGAAGTCTTCAAGAACCCTCTTCCTGCTAACCAAGCTGTTGATGTGCAGGAACTCGCTCCTCCCTCCGGCCAGCTCAAATGCCGCCGCGGTCTCTTTATCGCAGTTGGTCCCCGCGCTTCTTAAAATGCAAACCCTGGGTTTTACCACCAGCCCAACCTCCGATTTATCTTAACGTTCCTCGTAGAATTTCTTTATTGCCTGGACCACTTCCTTTGGCTCATCGGCCAAAACGAATATTCCCATATCTTCCTTGCTGATATTACCGCTGCCGTAAACTGTGGTCTTCAACCACTCCAGCAGGGGCTTCCAGTATTTGCTGTCAAAAAGGATCACCGGGAACCTGCCGATCCTCCTGGTCTGTATAAGAGTGACCGCCTCGAAAAATTCATCCAGTGTGCCGTAACCCCCGGGCATGATCACGAAGGCCTTGGCGTATTTCACGAACATGACCTTGCGCACAAAAAAGTAACGGAAACTTAAAACCGTATCCACGAACC
The DNA here is from genome assembly GCA_028719265.1 of Candidatus Omnitrophota bacterium. GTDB lineage: Bacteria > Omnitrophota > Gorgyraeia > Gygaellales > Profunditerraquicolaceae > UBA6249. The sequence goes on along the minus strand of JAQUKF010000119.1, from coordinate 2,314 downwards.
TGTTCGGCTTCTGCTCATGCGGCAGCTGGATATTCAGGCCGATAGAACAGCCTCCTGCCTTACGCGCGCCCTTGTTCGCCGCCTCCATAAGCCCTGGGCCGCTGCCGGTAATTACGGCATACCCTGCCTTGGCGGCAAGAAAGGCTATCTCCTCGGATAGCTTATAATGCCGGCTTCCGCGCTTGGCGCGCGCCGAGCCGAAGATGGAGACCGCCTTGCCTATCTTGGAGAGTATCTCAAACCCGTCCACGAACTCCGACATGATGCGGAATATCCGCCAGGTATCCTCTTGGGTAAAATCATCTTTTATCAACAGGTCCTTTTTCGCGCACGATTTCATCTTAGGCATCACTCCCCCTTACCATCTTAAAGGTTTCTGCCAACTCTCTTTTAGCTTACCGATCTCCGCCTTTACGCAGACCTTGCCGTCTAAACCGTATATCCTAAAATCCTTTCCTTTGGTCAGGCAGCCGGCCAGGCCAAAATCCACTCCCTTTAATTCCTTCTCGAAATCTTTCTGCTTGCCTTTTTCCACCTCCACCACGAAACGGGAATTGGATTCCGAGAAAAGAAGAAAATCATTCCTGCGCGACGCTGATTCATAAGGGGCCTCCGACAGGAATATCTCCGCCCCCAGCCCGCCGCTAAAAGACATCTCCGCCAGCGCCACCCCCAGCCCGCCGTCGGAACAGTCGTGCATCGCTTTGACCAAACCCTTGGCCGAAGCCCTGCTCAACGCGGAAAAGGTCTTCTTTGATTCCTGATAATTAACCGTGGGCACCCGGTTGCCGGTAGCCGCATACATGTCGTAATAATGCGAACCGCCCAATTCATCACGGGTCTTGCCTACTATGTAAACCAGGTTGCCGGATTTCTTGGCATACATTGACACGCATTTACGCACATCCTCCATTACGCTGATCGCCGAAATAAGCAGGGTCCCGGGAATGGCGGTTGACTTGCCGTGCACGCTGAACTCATTGTAAAGGCTGTCTTTGCCGGAGATAAAAGGCACCCCGTATTCCCTGGCCGCCTCGTAACATCCGTAAGATGCGCGCACCAGGCTGCCCAGCCGGTCAGGCTTATCCGGAGAACCCCAGCAGAAATTATCCAGTATAGCCGTCTCTTTCAGGGAACCTCCTACGGCAATCACCTGGCGCAAGGCCTCGTCTATGCAGGAGGCTGCCATCCAGTAGGGATCGATAAAGCCGAAACGAAAATTTATGCCGTTGGAAATGACGATCCCGCGGTATGAATCGAATAAAGGTTTGGTAACGCTGGCGTCTGACGGCCCGTCATTCATAACCCCAGTCAGGGGCTTGATCACCGAGCCGCCCTGCACCTCATGGTCATACTGCCGTATCACCCACTCCTTTGAACAGATATCATAACGCCCAAGGAGCTTCAACAGATCGGCAGTAAGGTTTTTCTTTTGGGGGATCCTGGGCTCCTTATGCCTGGCTTGCGCATAAACAGCCTTCTTGGTAACCTGCGGTATGCCATCATGCATAAAGCGCATACCCAGGTCGCAAACCTTATTCTCTTCGTAATAAAGCTCCAGCCTTTTTGTATCCGTAAATTCACCGATCACTGTAGCTTCAACATCCTCATTGGCGAACAACGCGATGAGCTTATCTATATTTTTCGGAGGAACGGACAATACCATCCTCTCCTGCGATTCGGAGATCCATATCTCCATATAAGAAAGGCCTGAATATTTTAATGGCACGCGGTCCAAATATACCCTGGCTCCTGTTTCCGCGCCCATTTCACCTACCGCGCTGGACAGGCCTCCTGCCCCACAATCGGTGATCGCGCTGTAGAGCCCGGCGTCGCGCGCCTGCAGGACAGTATCCAGCATCTTCTTCTCCTGTATGGGGTTTCCTATCTGAACCGCCCCGCTGGAGACAACCTCGGATTCATGAGTCAGCTCTCCTGAAGAAAATGTCGCTCCGTGGATACCGTCGCGCCCGGTCCTCCCTCCGACGACAACCACCAGGTCGCCTGTATCAACCTTCTTGAAAGATTTATCCCTGGGCATGATACCCACCGTGCCGCAATAGACCAGCGGGTTACCCGCGAAATGCTCATGGAACAATATCGCCCCGTTTACCGTCGGTATCCCCATCTTGTTCCCGTAATCGCGCACCCCGCTGACCACCCCCTTCATCACCCGCTTGGGGTGCAAGGAGCCGGTGGGAACTTTGCTGAACGCCATGTCCGGAGGGGCAAAACAGAATATATCGCTGTTTACGACCGGCTTTGCGCCCATCCCGGTACCCATGGGGTCGCGGATCACTCCTCCGATCCCGGT
>JAQUKF010000118.1 GCA_028719265.1 Candidatus Omnitrophota bacterium | reverse complement strand
CATCTGCTTTGGACAGGTCAGAACTCCCCCCCTGGGAAATAGTCCTTTGCCTAAAGAACAATCCTAAGCCCGGAACATCTGAAAGCCAGGGAACTCTCGACAGTTCCTCTTCGGATTTTTTCTTGATCAGGCCTCCAAGGGCCATGGTTTGCCCATCGTCGAGAAAAAGCTCGGTAGTAGCGGTACGCTTGGTCATCTTATAAGCAAGCGCGTATGTAGTGCTTACTACATCTCCGACCTCGCTTACGGTCACGTCCAAATTAAGGTGAATGCGTCCGGAGTCTTCGATCGCGGGCCTGACATTCAGGATAATCCCGTATTCCTTATATTCTACCGAACCGCCGGTAGTCGCGCCCACGGAAGTCGATCCGCTTGTGCCGGGAGTGACCGAGCCGCTCAACACCGGCACCTCTCCCCCTACTACAAGCTTGGCCTCTTTGCCGCTCTGGCAGGAAACCCTGGGCCTGGAAAGTATGCGTGCCTTGCCGTCTTTTATCAAGGCGTCCAGCTTAAGGGTAAAGGCATCCCTGGTAACATTGACCACATGAAACAGCTTGCCCCAGGTGGTCCCGGCTTCGGAAATTCCAGGAGAGCCCACTTCGGTCAAATTCAAAGAGCTGGGCCAGGTAAAACCAAGGGTATCCTGTGACCCCCTGTTAAGCTCAATTACCTGCACATCGATCTCTATTACCGTCTCTTCTTCCTTTACCATTATCAAATCGATAGTTTTATCTTTAAGCGCCCCCAGGGCGGTAGCAATACGTTCCCTGTCACCGGCACGTTTTACCCTGCCCAAAAGCGCCACTTTTCCTTCTTCGTCTTCGGCGCTGGTGCGCACATCAGGCAAATTTAATTTTTCAAGCAGGTTATCTATGCGGCGCTTGAGCTCCGTGGTGTCTTCGGCAAAAACCCTCAACCGATAGGACTGCTCTCCGAAATTATCCCAGACGATAAGGGTGGTGGCGCCTACGGATTTGGGAACAATAGTAAGCTCGCTTTTACCAATATTTGCCACATCGGCGATGGCGGGGCTGCCGACGGCTATCCTCTTTGGAGAGCTCACCGAAAGGATTTTAGTTTGCCCCATATAAAGCCGGATCTCTTCTTCAATATCGTCTGCAGCACGTCCCCCAAAAGGCAAGAAGGTCATAAAAGTAGCCGTAAATAATATAGCAAAAAGTAACTTTCTCATTTTCCTCCTTTTATCCCGCTACCAAAAAGCACGGTCAGCGCCGGATTCTACTCCATAAGGCTACGGTCAAAAATAAAGACTTAGGATATCTATAACCCTCTTTCGATTATTTGAGAGGGACCTTTTCCTTGTTCAGCCCGCGCAGGACTTCCACGTATTCGGTTGTATCAACTTCCGGCTTCTCTTCTTTAACCTCGACGTTCTTTTGCTGGGGCATAATGTACTGGAACAAGGTTTCCCAGCTGGCCGGCACTACGGGCTCAACACTTGCATCCGCTGGAGAACGTAAAGTAAGGCGGATCTTTCCCTGCTCCTGGACAAACGCGATGAGGTTGGCTTCCTGGGAACCTAAAGCCAGGGTGATCAACCCCGCCGAACCCGAAGAAGCCTCTTTATCGGAATAACGGCTTGTTGCGCCTGAATTAAAGCCTGTATTCTGGCCTACCGCCAATACCAGGACATTCTGGAATAAAGGAACTACCGCTACCTGGCCTGTTATTTGACCGTCAGCGCCCTGTACTGGAACCTGCAGGGTAGCGATCACATCTACATAGTCACCGGGCCTGATCATGCCGGATAATGCAGACAGGTTATCTACGGCGATAGTAATCGCCCTTTTGCCCGCGGGGGTATTGCTTGCCAGGCTGCTCCCTCCGCTTTCTCTGCGAGCCTTTGAAAGCTTGGAAAGGCTTACCTGCTCCCCCTTTGAAATCGGAGCAAGAGTAATCATCCCTAAAACCCTGTCAACGGATGTGGCCGCCTGAGGCTGTATAAATTGATTGGGAACAATGGAACTTTCGAGCATATTGGCCTCAATGGCAGACCCGCTGGGAATATCCTGTTTGGCTACCAGGACCACTGATTGGTTAGCCTGCAGCTTGGCAAGCGTTTTTTTCGCCTGCATCTGGGCCTCCTGACGCTGCTGGTCCAGATACATCTTTGTCATCAGGATTGCCACTATACCCAGGATTATGCCGCTTATTAAGATAAGCTTCTGCTTTTCAATGGCCATTATTTTATCTCTCCTTCATATATATCTATCTTGGCGTTGCGGGACAGCTTACCGATCATTTCTTCGATAACCTGCTGCTGCTTCATAAAGATAAGCCCTTTCTTGATATCATCCCACATTTCGGATAAAGATCTTTGCCTCCCCCCGCGCTTGGCTTCCAGTTTAATAATGCAATATCCTTCGGGGGTCTTGAAAATGCTGCTTATCTTGCCCGTTTCCAGGGAATCGGAAAAGGCTACGGAATCAAATTGAGTGGATTTCGTTCCGGGTTTGACAAAACCCAGGTCCCCTCCGTCTCTGGCGCTGGGGGATCTGGAATTTACCTTTGCCAGGGCGGCAAAATCCGCCCCTTGAAGAAGCTGGATCAGAATATCCCTGGCATCCTGCTCGCTGGCAACGATTATCTCCCTGATCTGGCGTTCCTCCGGCTCCTTTAGCTGATCCTTATAAGCGTTGTAATATTCTTCGACCTCTTTGGAAGAAACATCCGCCTTTTCCGAGATCTGCTTAACAAGCTCCATAACCAAAAGCTGCATTTTAGTTTTTTCTAAAGCATCCAGGACCTCTTCATTGCGGTCCAGCCCCCTGTCCAGTGCCTCCTGGTAAAGAAGGGTCCTGCGCACGACCTCGTTTTTCAGATAGCTGATTTTTTGTTCCCTGGTAGTAATCTTTAACTCCGGCTGATCCTCCGGGACATTGGCGTTATACATCTCGATCTCTTGATTAAAATCATCCAGGCCGATGGGAATATTGTTGACCCTGGCGACAATCTCTCCTTTGACCTGGGGGATGACCGGCGATACCTTTGCTTCTGCAGCTGCCTCTGTTTTTTTCGAACCGGGGATTTTTATTTTATCGCATCCGAAAAGGCTCATAAAAATCAAGCCAGAGATAAAACAAAGAGTGAGATTACGTTTCATACTTGACCTCCCAAGGAATGCAAAATTAAGATCCATACCCCTTTATGAGCCGGCCTTGATTTCGTTGATAATCTTAACCAGAAGGTCGGCTATTTTGGCAGTAAGGAACAGGAAAAAGAAAACAAAAACATAGAAAGCCAGTACAACCGCGCCCATCCAGCGGGAATTGCCGGGCACCGTGCCTGTGAGCAGGGAAACCCCGCCCAGAAGGCCAAGAAACAAAAAAATCCAGGCAGCTACCTTAACCACTGCGCTGGAAACCTTTAAGAAGCCTAAATGTTCTCGCATTCATCCTCCTTCTTACTTATTTCAGATTTTATTATAAAGACTGCC
>JAQUKF010000117.1:1935-3458 GCA_028719265.1 Candidatus Omnitrophota bacterium | reverse complement strand
AAAACGCAGGGCGTTTGAATGGCGGGGCCGACGAGATTTGAACTCGCGATTTCCTCCGTGACAGGGAGGCGCCTTGAACCAGACTAGGCCACGACCCCCGCAAGCAAAATTTGAAAGCTTATTATACTTTCTTTTTGGCTAAAATCCACTATTTTGTTAAATGGTGGGCGATAGAGGAGTTGAACCCCTGACCTTCTGAATGTAAGTCAGACGCTCTAACCAACTGAGCTAATCGCCCCAAAAATTGAGTTTCTTTCCCTTGGATTAGCGAAATCCTCGTCAGGGGATGAGCTAATCGCCCCAAAATCTACATTTTGCCCAAAACGATCAGGGTAAAGACCATTACAAATAACGCCACGGTTTCGACAATGCCTAAAACTGCCAGATAATTGCCAAACCCTTTCCCTGTTTCTCCCATCGCATCGCAGGCGCAGGCAGCGCACTTTCCCTGGAACAAAGCAGAAGCCCCCATCGCCAACCCGGCAAAAGCGCCTACCCCCCATAAATACTGCCCGGCATTGGCAAGCTCGGTCATCTTGGTCATGACAATATTGCCGTAAATCGTCTGGGTTAAGGGCGCCCCGACCAAAGCGACCAGCAAAAACGAAGCGCTCTTGTTCTGGCTAAAGTTCTTCTTCCATGCCCCTATGGCGGCCATGCCCGCAACCCCCGCTCCCGCCGCGGAGCCCAGGGCGGCAAGCCCGAGAACCAACTCTAACCCTAAATCCTTGAACTGCATTAAAACCCCTCCATCCATTTTAAACTCCTTCTTTCTTGCAAAACGGTTTGTATGAAAACCCGTTCCAGGTAACACTGGCGTGACTGCAGAACTCTAATACATTAAGCCTTACCCCGTGGACCAAAACCGACATTGGCCCCAGTATGACATTGAGCGTATGCCCACAGACGATAACCAGCGCCGCTATCGCTATGGTCAGGATATCCCCCTTCTGGGCTATCCCGGCTGCCATAGAATTAAAGGCATCTGCGATAGCCACGGTTGCCAGCCCTACTGCAAAGAGACGGATATACGAAACCACGTCGGTAAAATTATTTACCAGGCTTAAGGCTATCGTGCCAAGGCCGGACCCTATCGCTTTGAATACATTCTTCTGCGGGCTGCTGAAAAATAAAACCAGTATTAGACCGGCTGTTATCAGCCATGTTCCGGCCGGCGGGAAAACAGCGCCTAAAAGCAGGGTTTTTGCCAGAAAAAAAACCGCCCAGATAATTGATATCCAGCCTATGTCCGCCAAAGCCGATAAGCTTGGAGCCTTCAATATGACTTTCCAGCCGTGGGCCAAAGACAGATGGAGGGCGCCGATAAAGAAACAAAGTCCTTGCACAAAAGTCGAATCAACCAAAACCGGTACCAGCGGTTTTATACCGATATTTAGCAGCCACTCCTGACCGAAGAATGTCCCGGTCAACAGTCCCCATATAATAGCGCAAAAACTCAATAGATAAAAGAGAAAAAAAGCCCCTTTGTCCTTAACCTTGCCCCCGAACTTCTTATGCGCCCA
>JAQUKF010000117.1:0-1835 GCA_028719265.1 Candidatus Omnitrophota bacterium | reverse complement strand
TCGGCTATGGTTAAAAAGTTCACCGATGAACCCTGGCTTGAGATCCTTTGCAATACTATATCCACCGGGAACTCCTTGATCTTATTCTCAGGCAGCTGATAAAACTTGACCCAAACATTCTTTTCCCGCAGGGCCCTTATCTTTGCGGGGTCAAAATCCCCCCATGGATGCCAGAAATCTATCAGGCCGTTCAAGGTTACCGAATACTCCCTGAGTTGTTCATATCTCTTCTGCAGGTCGATTATATGACGGCAAACGGAGAACAGATCGTTCTGCTTACGGAGGGTGCTGGCTGACGTGGATTTCGGGGAATTTGCGGACAAAACCGACCTGGCCTGTTCAATCAAAAGCAGCTTTTCGCCGATCTCGTTGAGTTCTGAGCCGGCGGAGATACTTTCTTGTTCTACGTGCATTATCCCCAAATTTCCCAAATCTTCCAAAGCGCCGGCAGCCTGATTATGCCTAATGAGTAAAAAGGCCTTTTTCATTTTAACGATCATGCCGCTGCCCCCTCTAAAACCGCCTCTTCTATCTTTCTCTTGGCAATCTTGCAACGGCCAACAGCATTGGCCATCTGATCACCTATATAAATCTTGATCAGCCTGATATTCTCTTCCGCCTGCGGTATTTTTACTTTTTCAAAAAGATTGACCCGCTGGGTCGTCGTACGCAGCTCTTGTTTCAACACGGAAATACCCTGCTCAAGCACCCTGATCTCCTCCTTCAGGTTAACGGCCTCTCTTATCTCCCCTATCCCCTGGTCCAGCCATAGCGGAGTATAAAACAGATCGTATTCGCCGGATTTAAATTCCAGAGGATCGAAAACAGGGATATCCACGCCGGCGATATTTTTAAAACGTGTCTTAAGCGTCAACGGGGACAAAAAAGGCTTTAAGTCAATTACAGGCTGATTGAGAAGACCCGCCCATTGAAGGATCTCCTGTTTTTTTTTGGAAAATGACTGTTTTTTTGACTCAAGGACTAGGTTCTGCTGGAGGATTTCCAACTGCAACTGCTGTTTCTTAAGCTGTAAGGTAGGCAGATAGCGCCGGAACTGCTTTAACGAATCACGTTGCCTCTTCAGCTCACCTTTGGTAAATTTGATCTTGGCCATCTCTTATTATAAACAAGCTTCCTTATCCCGGCGCCATTATCTACAAGCTGCCTGTTCTCGGCTCAACCCGGATTTTCCCGTATTCCGGCCGCTGAAATACACTACTGTTTCCTAGGCCAGTATTGCTCAATGATCGAACGCTTAATACCGGTTTCCTCAGGGGTAAAAGAATCGGCCATGATCTGCCATCCCAGATCCAGGGCCTTTTCCAGCGGGATATTCACCTTAAGCGACATCATATTCTTTTCAAAAAGCCCCCCGTACTTAAGCAATTTGCTGTCCCAGGCACTCATCTGAAAACCCATAGCCTGTTTCTCGATTGTCTGCCGGTAACTGGCAAAAAGCTGGATCATCATATCCATGATTGTGCGGTGGTCAGAACGGGTTTTCCCGTTCACCTGTTGCTTTAGACGGCTCAATGAACCAAACGGCTCGATCACTCCTCCTTTAAGATAAAACTGTCCTTCGGTTATATATCCGGTATTATCAGGCACAGGATGGGTAACGTCATCTCCGGGCATGGTAGTGACCGCAAGTATAGTGATTGAACCGGCGCCTTGGAAATCAACTGCCTTTTCATATCGGCTGGCTAATTGACTATACAGGTTTCCGGGATACCCGCGATTAGAAGGAACCTGCTCCATGGTTATGGAAACCTCTTTTAAGGCATCGGCAAAATTTGTCATATCGCTGAGTAACACCAATACGCGCCTGCCTTTTA
>JAQUKF010000116.1 GCA_028719265.1 Candidatus Omnitrophota bacterium | reverse complement strand
ATCGCCTCAAACCTGCAGGCATTCGAGCTCTGCAGGCCTACCCTGAAGAACAGGATATCCGTATACCTGCGGCATAAATTATACAATCTTTATTTTATCGATGAGCTCTTCCGCAGGAAAACCCTGGATTACATCGGGATCAATTATTACGGCAGGAACCTGGTTGATGTGGAAAGTTGGGGCATAAGGCATTTGTTGCTGGATACCTGTAAATATAATCACCATCCTTTAAGGAAAAATTCCCTGGGCTGGGATATTTATCCCGAGGGCCTGTATAAACTCCTCCTTACCGTTAAAAAATATGATCTGCCCGTATTGATCACCGAGAACGGCATATGCACCGAAAGTGATGATCTAAGATGGGATTATATCCGCGAGCACCTGCTGCAGATACACCGGGCCATGCAGGAAGGGGTAGCCGTCATAGGGTATATTTACTGGTCGCTGATCGATAATTTTGAATGGGATAAGGGTTTTTCCCCGCGTTTCGGCCTGGTGCGCATAGATTACGCTACCCAGAAACGCACGGTCCGGCCAAGCGCGCAGAAATTAGCGCAGGTTATCGCAAGCGGCATAATTTAATATGGATACCAAAGATAAAGAATTTATCATAACAGAGCTGCCGTTCTTCTCCGGCCTTACTAAAGGTGAGCTGGCAATAATTTGCAAAGCAAGCCAGATTCTCGATTACCGCAAGGGAGAGGTTATTTACGAAGAGGGCTCCTCCCCAAGCGCATTTTATTGCATTATCTCAGGGAGGGTCGAGATCTATACTAAGGATAGCGCAGGCCTGCGCCTGACCCTGGAGTACCTGCACCACGGAAAATATTTCGGGATAATCTCGCTGCTTACAGGCGAGGCGCACTCGGTAACGAGCGTCGCGATCAATGACTCCAGGGTCCTGATGATCAAAAGGGAAGATTTTGACCTGGTGCTAAAAAAGATCCCCCGCCTGGCTATTGACCTAAGCCGCACATTAAGCCGCCGCCTCAAACGCAAAGACATACACCAGAAGAGGATATTTGAAAGCACGGTCATCTCGGTTTTCAGCTCATACGCGCACGCGGGCAAGACGGTTTATGCCCTGAACCTGGCTTTAAGCCTTAACCGCCAGGCGCATAAATCAGTGATCATCCTGGACATTTTGCCCAGGGAAAAAACGCATACCCTGCCACAGAGACTGGAGATCGCCGAGCCGCCCATATTTGATCTCTCTTCCGGCTCCAACATCTATGAGCTGCCCAAAGATTTTATTTGCAAGAGCAAGTTCGGCGTTGACCTGTTCTGTTTTTATTATCAGGAGGATGACGACGGCTGCCTCAAGAGGCTGGTTGAGATATTAAGCCTTCTGGTCAATGATTACCACTATATCCTTCTTGACGAGCCCGCGGCCATGGACCGGACGATCATCAGCATGCTCAACCAGTCGGACCTTATCCACATATTAACCAGCCCCGATGAGGTTGATCTGAAGCGCACCAATAACCTGGTCAACCGGCTTAAGAAGGATTACAATTTTGATCCGGCCAAGATCAAGACAATTATCAATGAATATAAGTTATCCAAGATCAACTATAACCAGCAGATGGATATCCTTGGCCAGGATATTTTCGCTACCATCCCAAAGATAGAATTTGACGCGGCCCAGCGTCTGGTCATCGATGACCCGGATTGCGAATACTCCAAGTCCGTCAGAAGGATCGCCCGCCAGCTGGCGGATTGCCTGGTGGGCCTGGTTTTAGGGGTAGGGGTGGCTTACGGATTTTGCCACATAGGGGTGCTTAGGGTCATCGAGGAGGAGGATATCCCAATTGATGTTATTGCCGGCTCCAGTATCGGCGCGCTTATCGCCAGCCTCTGGGCTATCGGTAAAACCAGCGGAGAGATCCTGGAGATCACCCGGGAATTCAAAGAGCCAAAACATATCTGGGGCCTGATCGATATGACATTCCCCCGCCTGGGTTTTATCAAAGGTAATAAGCTCTACCGTTTTTTAAGAAGGCATTTCGGAAATAAGACCTTTTATGACGTAAAACTGCCTTTGAAGATAATCGCAAGTGATGTGCGCAGGAAGGAGCCGAAGATTTTGGATAAAGGCTTGCTGGTCGATGCTATAATGGCCAGTTGTTCCATGCCCGGGGTTTTTGCCCCCTTTAAATTCAAGGAGGAGATGCTCTTTGACGGCGGGGTGACCAATCCTCTCCCCACCGAGCCCTTGTTAAAGGCGGGGATCAGGAAAATCATTGCCGTAAATGTAACACCCTCGCGCGAGGATATCCTGAAGCAGCTGGCAAAACTTAAAGAGGGCTCCCCGTACGAAACAGGGCAGGATGCCCGGAAAAATAAGCCCTTTGGCCTTCTTGGCCGCCTGAAAAATATCTTCAATCTGAATATCCTGGATTTTATTTTCAGTAGCGTTGAAGTATTGCAGTCGGAGGTAGCCAGGCGCGAAGGGGAGCTGGCGGATATCGTGCTGCATCCGGATACTACGGGTTTGTTCTGGCTTGAGTTGCATAAGGCCGACGAGTTTGCCCGGCGCGGGGAGGATGAGGCGCGTAAAAAATTGGATAAGATCCGGCAATTGGTTAACGAATAGGGGGGACTATGAAAAGGAATATTTGTTTTATCCTAACTACTGCATTCTATATTCTATCTACTGTTCTTTTAGGGTGCGCGACAGTCAAGGAAATGGGCAAAGGCTTTGCCGGGATATCAACCAAGGTCTTGGAGGATACACGCAAGGATGCCCTAAAGAGATCTTTTCCTCTGGATTACGACAGCTCTTACGCCGAGGTTAAGAAGATATTATTAGGTAAGAAGGAAGAGAAGGAGCCAGGTCAAGAAGGGACGGGAGCTTATATATATGCCGAAGATCCCGCGAAGAAGATGATCGCGGTATATGTTTCGGAAGCGGATACTACTCCGGTAGGGATATTTTTTACCGTTGAAAGGAAGAAGAAAACCTTGATCGAGATATCCAGTCCCAGCGTTTACGCCAAGGAATATATTGCCAAAAATATTTTTACCGGGATAGATGAGCTGCTTAAGCCCGCGCAAGAGGAGACCAAACCTGATGTTAAAGAAGAACCCAGCAATCAATGATCTGATCAAAGAGTGCCACCGCGTTGCTAAAAGCAAAGGATGGTGGGAGGAGCTGCGTAACGACGGGGAACTCATCGCGCTCATGCATTCCGAATTGTCCGAGGCCCTGGAGGCAATGCGTAACCACGGGAAAAAAGGAGAGCTTGCCGAAGAATTAGCGGACTGCTGTATCCGTATATTTGATTATTGCGGCTCGCGCAAGATAGACCTGGAAAAGGCTTTATTAAAGAAGATAGAGTATAATAAAACCCGGCCTTACCGGCACGGGAAAAAGTTCTAACAAGGAGGAGTCATGCCGTACGACAGCAGTCTGGATGCGCAGGTCTTTACCCGTTTCTGGGAGAACGATAACGGGA
>JAQUKF010000115.1 GCA_028719265.1 Candidatus Omnitrophota bacterium | reverse complement strand
GAAGGATGCCCCTCCCTTGAAATCCGGCCAAAAATAGTATATACTTCTTATGTAAGTGTACTGCCACGGTAATAAAGGCGTTTTTTGACCAGCCTTTATATCGTGGCTTTTTATTTACAGCCAGACTGACAACGGGATTTGCCCGGACGCAAGTGGACGGGCGGATGATCAAGGAGGTTTCTTGTTTAACCGTTATTGGGGCAGGGATAGGCGCAGGTTCCAGCGCTTGCTTTTGAATCTGACCATATGGTATAGAGTGCGCAGCCCCGAGCATTTGCGGCAGGCGCTTGGCGAAGGAGACATGGAAGCCACTACGCTGGACTTAAGCACTGTCGGGCTGGCCTTTTTATCCAGGCATTATATACCGGTATGGTCCAAACTGCTCCTTAAGTTTATCTTTTTTGGTTCGAGAGAGGATTCGGTAAGCATAGTCAAGCCGGTCGAGATAGAAGCGGAGGTGAAGAGCTGCCTTCCGTACGAAAATGAATTCCGTTTGGGTGTCTGCTTCAGGGGGCTTGACGAGGAACGCCTTGGCCAGCTCAACCGTTTTATCGGGGCGACCTTGCGTCCTTATAAGGAATTTTGACAAATGCCGGAATCTCGCTAGAGAGGGTAAGGACTGTCAGGTTAATGGTAAAAAAGGCTTTAATTGTTCTTTAGCTATGTTATAATACCGTAAAGGAGATTGCTATGGACTTTGATTCCCTGAAAAAAGATGTAAAACAGTTTAATTTCGAGGCCCTGCGCGCCGATTGTGATAATTTCTTTGAGGGGGTTATCGTCCAACAGGAGATAGAGAAGCTTCATCTGCAGTTGAAAGGCATTATGGGGGAGCCGGTTTTCCCTTCCAAGGGCAGGCTGCCGCATAAAGTGCAGAAAACAGTCAACGGCTACGGCGGGATCATGCCGGGCCAGACGCTCTATTACAAATCCACCGATACGGATAGCATTCTCGCCATGCTTTGGCCGTGGAAGGACGGTCAACGCACTACTGTTAAGATCATTCAGCAGAATAATAATATCAACAATTAGACATGGGTTTTAAATATCTACAGAAAATACCCACGCCCTCCGAGATACTCCAGCTTATGCCTATGCCTGAAAAGCTGAAGAAGGCAAAGGCGGAGCGGGACAGGGATATCATTAATGTCATCAAAGGCAGCGACCACCGCCTGCTCATGGTTATCGGGCCGTGTTCCGCCGATAACGAGGATGCGCTTTCGGAATACGCCTCGCGCCTGGCCGGACTTCAGGCCAAGGTAAAGGACAGGCTTATTTTGATCCCGCGTATTTATACGAATAAGCCGCGCACCACCGGCAAGGGGTATAAGGGAATGCTGCATCAGCCAAAGGCATCCGGGGACCCGGATATTTCCAGGGGGATAAAGGCCATCCGGCGCATGCATTTGAGGGTATTGGGAGAATCCGGCCTGACTGCCGCAGACGAGATGCTTTATCCTGGGAATTATCCGTATCTGGAAGATGTCTTAAGCTATGTTACTATAGGAGCCCGTTCCGTGGAGAACCAGGAGCACCGGCTGACAGTGAGCGGGCTGGATATTCCGGTAGGCATGAAGAACCCTACCAGCGGGGATTTGAACGTACTGCTGAATTCCGTGGAGGCGGCGCAGGTAGGCCACACCTTCATTTATAACGGATGGGAGGTCAAGACCGACGGCAACCCCATGGCGCATTGTATCCTGCGCGGGGCGATCAACCGCAACGGGCATAATTTCCCGAACTATCATTATGAAGACCTGATGTATTTTACCCAGCTTTACCTCAAGCGCCCGTTCCTGAATCCGGCGATTATCGTGGATACCAATCACGCCAATTCCAACAAGGATTTTAGCCAGCAGCCGAGGATAGCCGAGGAGGTAATGAGCAGTATTTCCAAATCCAGGGATTTAAGAAAGATAGTCAAGGGGTTGATGGTAGAGAGCTACCTGGTTGAGGGCAGCCAGACGGTCAGCGGGAAGGTATTCGGCCAGTCGATCACCGATCCCTGCCTGGGGTGGGAGGATACAAGGAAATTGGTAATGAAGCTGGCGGAGCTGGCGTAATAATATTCATAAAACATAGCTTGGCCGTTGTTTTAGCGTGAAGGCAAGGAGAATTGCATGGGGATAAAATTCGATTTTAACAATATGTTCGATTCCAGCGTGGGGGAGCATGGCGTAAGCAGGAAAGATATTGAAGGGGCGCTTTGTGAGGCGCAGAAGGCCTCCGCGCACCTGAAAAAAATAATTTCCGACCCGGCGGCGCGTATCAAGCTCAACCTGGAATGGATTAAGCTGCCGGAGCAGGATAAATCCGTTATTGAAAGCATCCGCAGGCTGGCCAGGGAGATATCCGCAAAGTACGAAAATGTGCTTTTTCTGGGGATCGGCGGTTCATACCTGGGGCTTAAGGCTGCGCAGGATGCCCTTTGCCTGCCATATTACAATGAATTTAAGGGGTTGAGGGGAAAATCCCCGCGTATTTATTTTGAAGGGAACAACCTTGATCCGGATACGCTCAATGCCCTGCTTAAAAATATCAAACCCAGGAAGACATTTGTGGTGGTGATCTCCAAATCGGGTGAGACTACGGAGACCAAGGCAGGGTTGATGGTTGTCGAGGCCTGGCTTAAAAAAGGCGCAGGCTTGAAATACGACAGGCAGATTGCGGCTATAACCGATCCGGAGTCGGGCTCCCTGCATAAGAGGGTTTCTGCCGAGCAGCAGAAGGACCCGTTGAGCTTCCGTTCTTTTCCCCTTTTAAGGGGGGTGGGAGGGAGGTTCTCGGAGTTCAACATGGGGCTGCTGCATCTCGCGCTTACAGGCGTAAATATCACGGAGCTTTTTAACGGCGCCAAGGAGATGTCCGCGCGCTGCAGCCGGGAGGATGTGCTTAAAAATCCGGCATACATGTACGCATTGCTGCATGTTATCCTGTATAACAAGAAGGCGAAATCACTGGCGGTGCTCATGCCTTTTTCGCAAGGGCTGAAATCCACCGCCGACTGGTACGTCCAGCTTTTGGCGGAAAGCACAGGCAAGAAATGCCGGCGCAAGATAACCGTTTCGGCAGACGGTACGGAAGACTGGCTGAAAGATAAGGATAACCTGTTTGGCAGGGGCAGGACCCCGATTTCCGCGGCAGGGACCAATGATCTGCATTCTATCCAGCAGAATAATGTGGAGGGGGAGAATAATAAGGTAGTTACCTTTATCCGCGTGGAGAAGTTTAAGACGAACCTGAAAATCCCCGGTAAGGGGGATATCCTGGCCGGCAGGAGCTTTTGTGAGCTTATGCAGTTGGCTCAGGAGGCCACGGAGTGGGCGCTGGTAAGGGAAAAAAGGCCGAATTGCACCATCATCATGCCGAAGGTAGATGCCTTTAACTGGGGGGCTTTGCTGTTTTTCTTTGAAATGGCCACCGCCTTTGAAGGAGAATTGCATAATATAAATGCGTTTGATCAGCCCGGGGTAGAGGGGTATAAGAATTATATGTATTATAAGCTGGGCAAGCCGGCCATCGCGGAGAAGGTCGCTTCGGAGATAGAAGGCAATGCGCTGGGCAAGAAGCCGGAATATATGTACTCAAAACGGAGAGCGTATGCTGGCA
>JAQUKF010000114.1 GCA_028719265.1 Candidatus Omnitrophota bacterium | reverse complement strand
CGGAAATATAATTTATCCCAAAGCCTATAAGAAGATAATAATACGGGCTGAAAATAATAAAAGCCCTCTCCAGGTAAATCGGGAAAAATACCTTTGAAAATACATAAGCTAACCCTAATGGTAAAAATGATAGCATGCCCGCAACGATCAACCCCATTGTTTTCCCCTGCGCCTTCCGGTAATTCACGAAACTCCAGGCAAGTATCGCCAAAACCAATATATCCGAAAACCGGTAAAGCCAGGCCGGCACATTATAACCTGAATTGAAGTTCTCCAGCGTAAAAATCAGGGATCTCAGACTGGGAGAAGGAATCCAAAAACCGTCTTTGATATACAGGAATTTGGAAATAAAGAACTCCAGGCGCAAAGCGGAAATCAGGGAAACGCCGCAAAGGACGAGGAACAGCCTTAGGTAAAGATTTTTCTTAATGAAGATAACCGCGGCCAAAAGCTGGATAAGCAACAAGAACAGATAATAATGGCTTATATCGGAGTATATACCGGCGACGGTAAAAAAGGCATAGAGCCCCCCTTGGACGAGTTTACCCTCTTTCAGGAAACGGAATAGGTAATATGTCGTAAGGATACTTAAGAATACGCTTAAGCTGTATGGCCTGGCCTCCTGCGCATACCAAATATGGAAACTCGATAAACACATGATCAGGCCGGCATAAAAACCTGCCCGCCTGTCAAAAATCATTTTTCCCAAGATGTAAAGCATGGGGATGCTCAAAACGCTGAAGACCAAGGAAGGAAAACGTAAGGCAAATTCCGATGCGCCGAACAGCTTAATCCAATAATGGAGGATGATAAAATATACCGGAGGGTTCCAAATAGCCAGAGAATCCCTGGAAATCAATACGCTGTATACCTCGTCATACCAAAGGTCATTGGCACCGAGACGGTAGAACCTTAGACCGAAAGCAATAGCCGAAAGTATGAATATTGCCCAGAATTCCCTGCTGCGTACCAACCTTGATGTCAAATCATGCGCCGTTTTGAAAGTTATCACTCTGGCTACCTGTTATCTTCGACCACCTGGCCAGGAACATCGATTATTCCTTCTTCCGGTTTGTCCACACGGCCGTCCCGATCCCGTCTAGCGGAAAAGAATTGCCTGTTGATCCTGTTGACCATAAACCTGACCTTGAGCATAAAGATCAAAACCAATATGGCCTCTATAGCCAGCCATAAACCTACTGAACGCAGGAAAAGTATGCCGAAAAACAGGTTAAAAACGATCAATGCGGGCAGCAGGCATCCACCTCTCCCTGACCAATACACATCAGGCATCAGAATCTCTCCCAGTGCAGTATCTGCCTCAATTCTTTTTTGGGGGCAGTTTTGAAAATATCTTTTTCCTGGGGGTATCCTAAAGCGACGAGGCTGACTAATTTCATATTTTCCGGAACGCCCAGCAGAAAACCTACCTGCTGGCAGTACGGCTTCTTGTCTCCGGCGATCCAACAGGAACCGATCCCAAGGGCGAAAGCTGCCAAAAGCAGGTTGCAGGTAGCGGCACAACCATCTTCAAGATAATATTTAGTATCGTTACAGAAAACCGCGATGCAGGCAGCCGCCTGCGCCAGGAACCTGCCGTTATCCGCCAGCCCGGCCAATTCCTTCAACTTCATGTTTTCTGTCACTACCACGAACTCCCAGGGCTGGATATTCCTGGCGGTAGGGGCAAATCTCGCGCAATCCACTATCTTCTCCAGCTCGGATCTTGCGATAGCCTTATCCTGGAATAACCTAACGCTGCGCCTAAAACGTAAAAAATCCAGCCTTTCCATTTTATCAACTCACGCGCTTAAATTAATTTCTGACGAAGCTCTTCCGGAATAGCCTGTGGTTTCAAATGCCTGTCTACACAGACAAGGATAGTCCTGGCCTTGACGATAAGCTGCCCTTTTTGATTATGGATCTCGTGCAGGAATTCAATACGTACCCCGCCGAGCTCTCCTATCCGGGTCTGGATATCCAGGTCATCGCCGTAAACAGCGGGAAATTTGTAATCTACCTCCTGACGGGATACCACGAACATTACCCCGGAATCAGCCAACAGCTTGATGGAAAATCCCTTGGAGGCAAAAAACTCCGTTCTGGCCTCCTCAATAAAATCAAGATAGTTGGCGTAATAAACTACTCCCCCGCAGTCTGTATGGTGGTAATAAATATGTGTTTTCATATACTTTTCAATATAACGCTAAACTAGATATTGTCAATATATTCTCCGATAAAGGTCCCGCCGGAGGCCTTCTTCAACACTGCCCGTACAATCGTATTGCTTATGCCCGCTCGCGACAGGAGATTCACCTTAAGGTAATTGTCTGTCAACCCTTCAGAATAACTCTCCTCATCCCTGCAGGCCCCTTCTACCAGGACCGGGACTTCTTTACCGAGAAAACGCTTCATGAACCTATCCCGGCACTCCAGCGAAACTTTTTTCAGGGCGGCGCAACGGGCCTTGATCTGAGCCGGATCGACTGTATCGCCGAAGGCGGCGGCCCGGGTGCCCGGACGGGAAGAATAAGGGAATATATGCACCGCTAAAGGAAGTATTTCCTTAACCAGCCTGACCGTATTCTCAAACTCCTCCTCCGTCTCCCCGGGAAAGCCAACCAGGCAATCCGTAGTAACGGAGATATCCGGGACATTGCGTTTAATCTCGCGGATCAGGTCAAGGTAATCCCGGCTTGCATATTTACGGTTCATGCGTTTCAGGACGGCGTCGTCCCCGCTCTGAATAGGGATATGCAGGTGCCGGCAAAGCTTTTTACTGGACGACATATAGCGGATCAATTCACGGGAGACATCCCCGGCCTCGATAGAACTCAATCTTATGCGCGACAAACCTTCTATTCTTTCCAGCCGCCGGATCACCTCCGGAAGCATCCTCTTGCGGTAAAGATCCTTCCCGTACGCCCCAAGGCAGATCCCCGTCAGGACAATCTCCTTGAATCCTCCGGCAACAAGCTTCTTTGCCTCTTCAATCGTCTGGACTATATCCTTGCTGCGTCTCCCCCCTCTGACTAAAGCCACCTTGCAATATGAACAGAAATTATCGCAGCCGTCCTGTATTTTCAAGAAAGCGCGCGTACGCCCTTTAAAACCGCTTATACCTTCGGGGAAAAAACACTTCCTTACGACCATTCCGATCCCCCGGATCCCCGACAAACTCCTCCAGTCATTTTCCGCCATACAACCCGTTACGATCACTAACCCTTTCGGGTTAGCCTGGATGCACCTGCGTATAATGTTGCGGGATTTCTGATCGGCCCCGGAAGTAACCGTGCATGTATTTACAAGATAGTATTCCGCCGGGGACCTTCCTACGCTCTCCGTAAAACCCCTGCTTAGAAATCTTTCCCGGATGCTCTGGGTATCGTATTGGTTAGCCTTGCAACCAAGAGTAAAAAACTTTATGCGTCTCATCGCACAACTATACCTTTATCCTGAGTTAATAAATGATGGATTGTTTATCCGGAAAGATCAACTGCGCGGCTCACTAAACCTGATGAAACCGGCAACGGCTATAGCGGCAGTATCCACACGCAGGACCTGCTCCCCGAGCGAAACAGGCAGGAAACCGGCTCCCTTGGCCATGGAGAGTTCCTTAGGGGAAAAATCCCCCTCCGGACCGATTAGAACGATTATTTTTGCGGATTTCTTGCCTGTA
>JAQUKF010000113.1 GCA_028719265.1 Candidatus Omnitrophota bacterium | reverse complement strand
GATATGATAGTTCAGAACGTAAGTCATACGCGGCTTACCGATATATCGTTTACCATAGCCAAATCCGACAGCGCCAAGGCCAAAAAGATCGCCAGGGCGGCATCCCGGAAGATCGGCTCAAGCGACGTACTTATCGATGAAGATATCGCCCGCGTTTCCATCGTTGGGGTAGGCATGAAATCCCATCGCGGGGTTGCGGCAAAAATGTTCGGGATCATGGCAAAAAACAAGATAAATATTGAGATGATATCGACCTCCGATATCAGCATATCCTGCATTATCAAGAAGCGTTTCGCCGAGACGGCGGTAAGGAAACTGCATGAGGAATTCGGATTAAACAAAAGAGGCAGAGCATGAAAAACGTAAAACTCTACGATACCACGCTGCGTGACGGCTCTCAGGCCGAAGGAATATCGTATTCGGTGAGGGACAAGGTCCGCATAGCCGAAGAACTGGATAGAACCGGTATTCATTTCGTCGAGGGGGGCTGGCCGGGCTCAAACCCCAAAGACAGGGAATTTTTCTCAAAAATAAGCTCCAGCCGGCTCAAGAATTCCAAGATCGCCGCTTTCAGCATGACGCGCAGGCCGAAAACATCCGCCGCCGACGACCCCAGCCTGAAGGCGCTCCTGAAATCAGGCGCGCAGGTAATCACCATTGTGGGGAAAAGCTGGGATTTTCATGTTACCGAAGTCCTAAAGACTGCGTTGGAGGAAAACCTCCTGATGATCAAGGAAACAATCGATTTTTTGACCAAAAAGGGATTTTGCGTCTTTTATGATGCCGAGCATTTTTTCGATGCCTACAGGGTGAATAAGGCCTATGCCTTAAAAACCCTGCTTGCGGCACAATCAGGAGGGGCAAAGGCGATATGCCTGTGCGATACAAACGGAGGATCCCTCACAAGCCAGATATATTCCATAACTTCGGAAATAAAATCAATGTTCGCAAACACGGACATCGAACTGGGTATCCATTGTCATAACGACGCGGGGCTGGCGATCGCCAACTCCCTGGCGGCCGTAGAAGCAGGAGCAAGTATCGTACAAGGCACGATCAACGGTTACGGAGAACGCTGCGGAAATGCCGACCTGATCCCGATCATCGCCAACCTGAAAACAAAACTTAAGGCTGAATGCGTTTCAGATGCGAATTTAAAACAGCTCACTCACCTTTCGCATTTCGTCAGCGAAATAAGCAATATGCGCGTAAGGAGCGAGCAGCCCTTCGTGGGGGATTCGGCATTCGCGCACAAGGGCGGAATGCATATTAACGCCATTATGAAAAACCCGCTGACTTACGAACATGTTGACCCGTTGCTGGTAGGCAACCGGCGCAGGATACTGGTTTCCGAGCTGGGAGGTAAGACGGGGATACTGCTAAGGGCTAAAGAGTTAAGCTGTGATTTAAGCAAAGAGGACCCTCAGACTAAGAAGATCCTGGAGCTGGTTCAATCCCTTGAGCATAAAGGCTTTCAGTTTGAAGCCGCAGAGGCCTCTTTTCAAATACTCCTGAGGAGGGCGCTCAAGAAACACAGAAAGTTTTTCGAGCTGGAGGGATTTAAAGTGGTAATAGAGAAACGCTCGAAGAACAAAATAACTTCCGAAGCGGTAATAAAATTAAAGGTGAAAGGGGTCAAAGAGCATACGGCCGCTGAAGGTGACGGCCCGGTAAACGCGCTGGATAACGCCTTACGCAAGGCCCTTAAAGATTTTTATCCGACCTTGGCCAGGATGCATCTTTCCGATTTCAAGGTGCGAGTGCTGGATGAAAAAGCGGGCACCGCCGCAAAGGTGCGCGTGCTGATACAATCCCAGGATGAAAAGGATCTCTGGAATACCATCGGGGTGCATGAAAATATTATCGAGGCCAGCTGGCAGGCCCTGGTTGACAGTGTGGAATACAAACTCCTTAAGGATACTAAGCAATAACCTAAAATATTCGGCAACAATGAACGAAGAGATCTCCAAACAGTACAATCCCAGAGAAACAGAAGAAAAATGGTATAAGGTATGGGAAAAGGATAACCTTTTTTCCGCCAAACCGTCCTCCGAAAAACAGCCTTATTGCATAGTCATTCCTCCGCCCAATGTTACAGGCATATTGCATATGGGCCACGCCTTGAACAATACGATACAGGATATACTGATCCGCTATCAAAGGATGATGGGCAGGGAAACCCTGTGGATGCCCGGAACGGACCACGCGGGTATCGCCACTCAGAATGTAGTGGAAAAATCACTGGCGAAAGAAGGATTAAAAAGGCAGGACCTGGGCAGGGAAAAGTTCATCGCCAAGGTCTGGGAATGGAAGGAACGAAACGGCTCGACTATCATAAACCAGCTCAAGAAATTAGGCGCATCCTGCGACTGGTCGCGCACGCGCTTCACCATGGATGAGGCCTACTCGGAAAGCGTGGCTGAAGCATTTATCAGGCTGTTCAAGAAAAAGCTTATCTACCAGGGCAATTATATCATCAACTGGTGTCCTCGCTGCCAGACAGCATTGAGCGACGAAGAGGCAAGCCATGCGGAAATAGAAGGATACCTTTACTACCTTAAATATCCCTTAAAGGAAAATCCCCGGGAATTTATCGTCGTCGCCACTACCCGACCGGAGACCATGCTCGGGGATACTGCCGTAGCGGTAAACCCCAGGGACCACCGTTACAAAGCGTACATAGGCAAAACGCTGATCCTGCCTATTATCGGGCGCGAAATAAAGATCATCGCGGATAACCTGGTAGACGCCCAGTTCGGAACCGGGGCGGTAAAGGTCACCCCGGCGCATGACCCCAACGATTACCGCATGGGGAAAAGGCACGACCTGGAATTTATCAACGTCATGGAACCCGACGGAAAAATGAATACCCTGGCAGGCAAATTCGCCGGCATGGATCGTTTCGAGGCACGAGGGGCGGTGACAGAAGAATTAAAAAGACTGGGCCTGCTGGAAAAGATACAGGAACATAAGATCTCTGCCGGGCACTGCTACCGCTGCCACACGATCGTCGAACCGTACCTGTCAAAGCAATGGTTCGTAAGGATGAAACCTCTGGCTAAACCCGCGATCGCCGCGGTAAAAAAAGGAAAGATAAGGTTTTATCCTTCGCGCTGGACAAAGGTTTACCTGAACTGGATGGAAAATATCCAGGATTGGTGCATTTCCCGCCAGATATGGTGGGGACACCGCATACCTGTTTATTACTGCGGAAACTGCCGTTCCAAAGGACGCGAAGGCGTTATCGTATCCAAAAGCAAACCCGCCAAATGCCCAAAATGCGCCTCTTTAGAGATAACCCAGGACCAGGATGTATTAGATACCTGGTTTTCCAGCTGGCTGTGGCCATTTGCCACTTTTTACTGGCCGGAAGAGACCAAAGACCTGAAATATTTTTATCCTACCAGCACCCTGGCTACCGCCCCGGAAATAATTTTCTTCTGGGTGGCGCGCATGATCATGGCCGGACTGGAATTCAGGAAACAGATACCATTCAAAGATGTTTATTTGCACGGCACCGTGCGCGATACCGACGGCAAGAAGATGTCAAAATCGCTGGGAAATGTCATTGACCCGTTGAACGTCATCGCTGAATACGGGGCTGACGCCCTGCGTTTCAGCCTGATCTCCATAACCGCCCAGGGGCAGGACGTTTATCTTTCAAAGGAAAGGTTCGAACAGGGCAGGAATTTTGCCAACAAGATATGGAACGCATC
>JAQUKF010000112.1 GCA_028719265.1 Candidatus Omnitrophota bacterium | reverse complement strand
ATCAACACCGTCTTGGATTGTTTCGACTCCTCTACGGAATCCTCCTCTGCGGAAGCGCTCCCAAAAACAAACTCTATTCTTACTGCCTGGGGAAGAGTGTCCTGCTCTCCCTTTACCCACTTATCCTTCCATTTATATTCGCCGCTGGCGTTATCAAGATAGCAATATTCGATCTTTAGTCCGCTTAAGCCGGAAACCAGGGTCTCGTATTTCTCAGGTTCCTCATCCTTAAAAACCTGGGAATAACTTTGGAGCCTGCGGCAGAAACTCTTGTCTTCGTCAAGAAAATAACCCACCCTCTCTATCTGATTATCGATGAGGACAGGAAAAAACACCGCATCAGCGGTACCTTCTAAAGGAATAGAGGTAAGATCAAACGTATTCCTTAATTCCGTAGTGAACTTTTCAATAACCAGCCTTAAAGCATGCCCCTTATTCCTGGCCTGGTAAGCCTTTCTCCAGACATTTATCCCGCTGGCAAAAACGGAATAAACCGTAACGGCAACCACCATAATTATTGCCCCGCCGATAATCAGTTCCGCCAGGGTAAAACCGCTAGAAGCCCCTTTCCCTGTTTTATTTAAATTCATTGTTTAAAAACCGTCAAATAGGTATTAAAGGAGCTTGATCCGCTGTTGCGTCCGTCCTTCCAGGAAACGGTCGCCAGGAGCTCATTCAAATGTTCATATTCTCCGTCGGGACTCAAGCGCACTTCCCACTTGAAAACCGCGCTTCCGTACTCTTCCTCCCCGTTTGTATCCCCAAAAGATGCCCCGCCGCTCTTTTGTTTAGAGGCTATTTCCACCTGGGTTATCTTATCTTCAGCCAAAATGGTTGCCGCCAGGTTATCCTGGGAAATACGCAGGATATTAACGCACTTAGCCATCCCTTGCAGGACCAGTATCAACCCCACGGAAAGAATAGCTACGCTGACCATTATCTCTATCAGCGTAAAACCATCCCGCAACCTTTTTTTCAGGTGAGAAACCGAAGAAGAACCACTTTTACTTCTGCCAGTTACCGATATCATCTTCACTCTCTATGCCGTCGGGACCCAAAGAATAAAGGTCGTAATCTACGCCTTCATGGGTAGCCGGGCAAGCATACTGGTAGGCCTTATTCCAGGGATCCACCGGTTCCTTCTTGATATATGGCCCGTTCCAATTCGCCCCTTCGGAAAGATCCCCGGGCTTTGTCGATAACGCGGCCAATCCCTGTTCCGTGGTAGGGTAGCGTCCGTTATCCAGTTCATAAAGATCTAGAGCCGTCGCTATATTGGCATTAATATCCGTCTTTGCCACGGCCACTTTTGCCTGCTCCGAACGTCCGGAGAGCTTGGGCAGTACCATCGCCCCCAAAACGCCTATAATGATAACTACCAGCATCAATTCAATAAGAGTAAAACCTCCTTTTGTCTTCATTTACCCTCCCCCAGGTTATCCTACCGCCATGTTTATCTCAAAGATAGGCAGGAGCATCGCCATAACGATGAACCCTACCACCAAACCCATAACCAATATTATCGCCGGTTCAAGCAAAGAGGTCATTATCTTATTTAACTTCTTTACCTCGCGCTCGTAGAAAACAGCCACCTCCAGCAATACCTCCTGCAGGTTCCCTCCCCTTTCTCCGACGGCGATCATGTTTATCAGGAACGGCGGGAACCAGCTGGATTTCTTCATGCTCTGGGAAAGCGACGTTCCGACCACGATATCGCTATGCACCTTTTCCAGTTCCGCCTTGAATATATCATTATTTATAGTAGGAACGGTTATCTGCAGGGATTCCAGGACCGGCACGCCGTTGGCAAGAAGCAAAGCAAAGGTACGGGTGAATTCTGCCAGCATCGCCTTTTTGTTAAAATTACCGATCAAAGGGATCTTCAAAGCCAGCTTATCAAGTACGACCTTCTTCTTTTCAACCACCTGTTTTTGCTGCAGGGCAAAAACAGCCAGGCCGATGAAAGCTATTCCCAAATACCAGTAATTCCTTATCCCGCTGCTTATCGATATCAGCATCCTCGTAGGAAGCGGAAGGGCCTGTTTGCTCTCGCTGAACATCGAGACAAGGCGCGGAACACCAAAGGTAAGCAATATGATAACACTGACTACGCCAACCAGGGTTATGAATATAGGATAGGCCAGGGCCGTACTTATGTTCGCCTTTACCTCTTCCTGCTCCTGACGGAATTTAGCCAGCCTGGCAAGAGTCCCATCCAGCACTCCACCCGATTCACCTGAACGGACCATGTTAATATAGAGCGGCGGGAAAACCCTCGGGTGTTTACTCAAGGCTTCTGAGAGCGTCATACCGTCCTTTAACTGCCCGGATATAGTGGTTATTATCTGCTTGAACTTTGGGTTTTCCGTCTGTGAGGAAAGGATATTGATCGCATCGAATAAAGGAACCTTCGATTTCACAAGTGTAGCCAGCTGGTCGGTAAAAACATCCAGGTCCCGGGCACTGACCCTTTCGAAATATACACCTAGCCCCCTGGCTGCGGCGGGCGGTGCGCCTCCTGCGGCAGGGGAACCTTTAA
Organism: Candidatus Omnitrophota bacterium; assembly: GCA_028719265.1. Classification (GTDB taxonomy): domain Bacteria; phylum Omnitrophota; class Gorgyraeia; order Gygaellales; family Profunditerraquicolaceae; genus UBA6249. Next base: position 1,181 of record JAQUKF010000112.1, on the reverse strand, counting down.
GGTTGAGCCGGATAGGGATATACCCCATCTGCTCTATCTTGGCCACAGCCGCTTCCTTGTTTTCGGCCTCGATTGTGCCGTCAACTACCTCCTGCGGGCCCTTTTTGGCCTGGTAAACAAATATAGGCATATTATTTCTCCACCAATATCACCAGCTGGTTATCGCGCATGCTGGCGACCCCGCTCTTGATGACTATAGGGGCTTTATTGTCTATCCTGATCGAGCCATCCTTAAGGCAGGATATGATCGGCTGATGAAAATCCATGATAGACAACTCCCCTTCCTCCCCGGGCAGCACAACCTCGGAGACCAACTCCTGTAATATGGGGGAAGCGGTCTTAACATCCAACACCGAAACTTTGAACATCCGGCGATCACTCCTCCGTCTGGGTTACCCTCAATATCTCTTCGGGGGTAGTCAGGCCTTCAATAACCTTCTTCCAGCCGCATATGCGTAACGTCTTCATGCCGGCACTCACCGCCTTATCCCGCAGCTCGTCGCTGGAAGCCTTCTTCAGCATCAATTCCTTTATGCCTTTATCCGCCACCAGTATCTCATGGATCGCGGTCCTGCCCTTGTACCCCGTGAAATTACATTCTTTGCAGCCTTGGCCTTTATATATCTTTATCTCTTCCGGCTTCAGGTGTTTAAGACCGGTATTGCTCCTGGCAACATCCTGGGCGATCAGCGATTTGATATTTTCCGGTATAGCCGTATCGAGCTTCTTGCATTCCGGACAGATCAGGCGCACCAGCCTTTGGGCGATAAAAGCCTCTACGGAAGAGCTCAGCAAATACGGCTCTATGCCTATATTCAAAAGGCGGGCCACCGCACCCGCGGCATCATTAGTGTGCAAGGTGGAAAAAACCAGATGACCGGTAAGCGCGCTGCGGATAGCCAACTCCGCCGTTTCGAAATCCCTGATCTCTCCTACCATTATTATATCCGGGTCATGCCGCAATATGCTCCTTAACCCCTGGGCAAAGGTAAAACCTATCTCCGGGATAACCTGGATCTGGGTTATCCCGCCTAACTCGTACTCTATCGGGTCCTCGATAGTTATTATCTTGTTCTTGCTGCTTTTTATCTCATTCAAACATCCGTAAAGAGTGGTGCTTTTTCCGCTTCCGGTGGGCGCGGTAACCAGGATTATCCCGTGCGGTTTCTTGATCAATCTGG
>JAQUKF010000111.1 GCA_028719265.1 Candidatus Omnitrophota bacterium | reverse complement strand
TTGGCCTTTATGGTAGTATAGACATCTATGCCGCAGGCCTCCATGGAAGGCCTGGTCTTATCCGGATGCCTGCAGGTCTTTGCGCATTTTACGCAAAGCTGGCACGGCCCGGCTCCCATCCCGAAGGATTTAAAGTAACCGTCCAGGAATATCTCCCGTTCCAGCTCAGGGATCATCGAATGTATATCCGAATAAGCATCTCCATGTACAAGAAGGGCCTTCTTATAATAACCCAGCATACGGCGGGTGAATTCCGGCTCCGGGGAATACGGCGGGCAGGTCAAGGACTGTCCAAAACCGTCGCAGCCAAACTGGCATTTCATCCTCACCCATTCTGCGACAACTATTGTCTTGGCCGGAATTATCTTGGCCTCCCTGGCGCCCATCTCTTTAGCGCGTTTAACATATTTTGTCAGGCTGGACATCTTTACACCCCTCCCTGTAAAATCAAGCCCTTAAAACGTAATAGTATCCGTCTTTGACCTTTATCTCCAAAGGGATCCCGAAGAGCCGGCTGATATTCTTGTTATTCAGCACCTTATTTTTGGGTCCATCTTCAAGGAACTTCCCGCCTTTCATCAATACCACCCTGCCTATCTCCGGGATAATATCGTGCAGGCTCTGGGTAACCAGTATCACGCTTACACCCGAGCGGGTTATCTTGCGCAAGGTATTGCTGAATTTATAGAGCGCGTGCAAATCCAGGCTGTTGGTCGGCTCATCCAGGATAAGCGCCTTAGGCTCATGCACCAGGGCCCTTGCGATCAGGAAACGCCTTGCTTCACCGGAAGACATCTCGTTTATCTTCCTGTGCTCAAGATGCCCAATCTCCAGAAAATCGATGACCTCATCGGCCTTCTTTTTCATTTTCGGAGAAAGATGCTCTTTATACAGGCCCACGGAGCTGAAAAACCCGGACAAAACCATCTCCAGGCCGGTCATATCCCTGGTAAAGATATATTGCAGGTCGTTGGAAACTATACCCAGCAAGAAACGAAGATCGAAAATATTCCACCTGTCCCGGCCCAGGATCTTGAAAGAAAACCCCTTTACGTCTGGCAGCGGATAATACTCCCTGGTTATCGTCTTGATGAAAGAGGATTTGCCGGCGCCGTTCGGACCGAGTATGGCGATATTCTCACCTTCCCTTATCGTGACCGAAACAGAATCCAGGACCTTCTTATTCTCCCCCTTTAACACAGTGATATTCCTGAATTCCAGAAGGGGAGGAACCTCTCTTCTAAACACCCTCATATTGTTCATTGCTGCCCCTTGTGCTAAAAAATAAAACCGCCAATATCGAACAGGCGCATCCGCCGTTTATGGCTGTTATTCCATCAACTGGATAGACTGCGCCCTGTTGACCCTTTTGCCCATCGTATATACTATGGCAATCTGGCTGTCCTTCTTTATATCATTTAAGGCAATTGCCTTACCGTCCTTATCGGTAATCGCGGTCTCCGCCGACACCGAAAGGCTAAGGCTCCTGCCATAGTTGGTCATGAACACGAGCTGAGACTTTATCCCCTTGGAAAAATCTCCGATTATCATCGAGCTGACCCTGCCCTTGGCGTTAAAGGTAGGTACCACCTCCCGCTCGAAAGCAGGTTTGTTGACCTCCTCGGCATCCTGCTGGGCAAGACATAAAGGACTGATAAACACAGCGGCAAACAACACCAACAACAACTTTCTCATATCTTCCAACCTCCTTTTATTAAATCCTCAATATTTATATAAATTCGCCCGCGATAAAAACTCAAGGCTGATCCTTGGGCACGCTAAGCAAAGCCAGGTTCGTCTGCATCCTGCGCGCCCAGAAATTAAAGGCATCCTGCACATCTCCCCAACGGGTAGGCTTGCCAAGTATCGACTTTGTGCCCGCACGCCTGTCCACTACGGCGGCCAACCTCTGTCCGGTAACGCTGTCCAACAATTCCCCCTCCACGCTTACTACTCCAACCCCGCTATGCGTACCGGTCAGGAAGCGTTTGGCATAACTTATCCCCAGTCCGGCAGGGGTAACGGTAGAAAGCAGGTCTTTTACCGGACTGTCCGCCCTGGCCTCGGTTATCGCGCACCTGACCCTCATCACGTAAGGTCCGGGCTCATCAACTATGACATAATCTTTCTGGAGCGCATCGCGCAAGGCAACATAAAGATAATCCACCAGCAGCTGCTGGTCTTCTCTGGATAACCTGCTTAAGGCGGAATTCTTGTTATTGGCCGCCCAGAGTTGCACGGGATCAAGGATAACCTTGTGATACTTGCTTAAATCCGCGCTGGGGTCATGGTAGGTGAATTCCGCCTGCCCTCTTTTACCGCGGTGCAATTGCGAGTAATCGCCGAGGAAGCCGGACATCCTGACATCCGGGACCTGCTCGGTAGTCGCGCATCCGGCGCCAAACAGGACCATCACGATTATGCCGATCATACGCCAAATCTGCTTTGCGGATCTCTCCATAACCTGCCTCCTTATTTGCGGTGCTTCAGCGGTCGAACCGCCTGATAAAGCTTTCTACCGTTCTTAAATACAGGTCCGTCTTTTCAACATGATGCATATGGGAGGCGTCTTCAAAAACAACCAGCTCCGAACCGGGCATCATCTTGTGATAATACTCCGTTGAGGCAGGGGTCGCCTCATCGTAGCGGCCGCAGGTAAAAAGCGCAGGTACCGTTATTTCCTTTAGCTCCCCCGCGCGTTCATAACCTTTAAGCGTGCCGGTGATCGTGAACTCGCTCGGACCCCACATATGTTCATAAACATCGTTCCCCATATTTTCGAATGTCTTCGTGATACAATCAGGCCAGGAAGACAGGCGGCATAAATGCCGCCCGTAAAAATCTTTGATCGCCTTCTTATATCCATCGGAATCGAAGTTCCATCTCGCCTCGCTTTCCATGATCGCATCCCGGTCATTCGCCTCCATTTCCGAAATAAGGCGCCTGCAATCATCATGCCAGCGCGAAGTGCTCAGGCATGGCGAAGAAAGAACAAGGCTCATTATACCGGCGGGCTTTTTCGCAAGCATGTAATCTACCGCCAGCATCGTGCCCCAGGACTGCCCGAGGATATGCAGCTTCTCTAACCCAAGCTCCCTGCGCACCGTATCCAACTCTTGCGTAAAATGTCCGATCGTCCATAAAGAAACGTCCTTTGGCCTGTCGGAATTTCCGCAACCCAGCTGATCGTAGAATATGACCGGCCTTTCGGCAGCCAGCCCATTAAGCGGCTCAAGGTAATGATGCGGGGCGCCCGGTCCGCCATGCAGGACTATCAACGGAGTTAACGGCTTATCCGCTCCGCTGATGCCATACCAGACCTTCCCGCCTTCTACCTGCATATATCCTTGATGGATATCTTCCTTCATCTAATCTAAGTCCTTCCGGAACAATCCCTGTGCATAAGTTAAATTATTTCAAGAACAAGACAGGATTACCTTTTATTATCCTATATGATATACAAAAAAGCCCTATTTTTGTACAAAAATATGTTTTTCTTTTGCTTCCGGGAAAATACGGCTAAAAATAGATTTTATATTTCAGCTACCATGGTCCAAATTATTTGGATTTCTTTAGGAAGTCGATTGTCTTACAGAAGATTAATTTTGGCAGGCTCATCCGGTTAAAATACACCTTTATCCTTGATTCTCCGGAGCTGACGCAGGATATTCCTTCTTTGGATGCCCAGGGCAGGCTTTTGGTGCTGATCCCCAAAAAAGATATCTCCTTTACCAGCCTGTA
>JAQUKF010000110.1 GCA_028719265.1 Candidatus Omnitrophota bacterium | reverse complement strand
TAATGCCTTGGTGATCAGGCTGGCGGGAAGCTTCTTCAAGCATATATATAGGGATGGAAGATTCCTTGAATGCGGGGCGGCGCTTAAATTGAACCGGCTTCTTGCGTATGCCGAAGACAACGCGTTAACCGGCCTGGAATTTCTTGCCGGGATCCCCGGTACTGTGGGCGGGGCCATTGCCGGCAATGCCGGCGCCTGGGGCAAGGCGATAGGAGATAGGGTTGAAGAGGTACGCCTTCTGGACATGAAAGGTAAACCCCGGATATTTGTCCGCGGGGAGCTTAAGTTTTCATACCGCAGCTCCAATCTGGATAAATGCGTTATTGTTTCGGCAAGGCTCAAGCTGGGTAAAGGAGAAAAGGGGGCAATCGGATCAAGGATAAAAGGATATCTTCTGCGCCGCAGCGAAACCCAGGGCAGCGGGCTGCCGAACGCCGGGTGCGTTTTTAAAAATCCGGCAAAGGGACCTGCCGGAAAGCTTATTGATGCCTGTGGGTTAAAAGGGGCCTGCCGGGGAGGGGCGGTCATTTCAAACAAGCACGCCAATTTTATTTTGAACAGGGAGAAGGCCGATAGCGGCGATGTCCTGTTCCTCATGGATTTGATGCGCAGGAGAGTATGGCAGAAGTTCAAGATAAGGCTGAAGCCCGAGATAAAAATATGGAAATGAAGGACTTTGGAAGAGTGGGCGTTTTGATGGGCGGGCCTTCCTCGGAAAGGGAGATCTCGTTCAAAAGCGGCAAGGCTGTTCTGTCTGCGCTTAAGGAATCCGGAATAGACGCAATGGCGGTGGATATCGCTACCGACGATAAAGACGATAACCTCCGGCTGCTTGGCGCCTGCAATTTAGACTGCGCGTTTATCGCCCTGCACGGGCGTTTTGGCGAGGATGGCGCGATACAGGAAATATTAGAGGAGATGGATCTGCCTTATACCGGATCCGGAGTTAAAGCAAGCCGGCTGGCCATGGATAAGGTCGGAGCGTTAAAGGCCTTCAAGGACGGCGGCCTTTATGTTCCTGCATCGCTGACCATGTACAAAGGCTCTTATACCGAAGGAAGCAGTTTCAGCTATACGTTAGAGTTCCCCGTGGTGGTAAAGCCGGCAAATCACGGCTCGAGTATCGGCCTTTCCATCGTTGACGACAAAAAGCATCTGCCGGAGGCCGTCGAGCTGGCTTTTCAGTTTGACGAGCGTATAATCATCGAGCAGTATATCGCAGGCAGGGAGCTTACCGTCGGCGTCCTCGATGAAAAACCCCTGCCGGTAATCGAGATAGTCCCCAAGCATAAGTTCTTCGATTTCGAGGCCAAATACCAGGCCGGCCTTACGGATTATATTGTCCCGGCCAGGCTTGAGCCGGAGACGGCCCGGACGGTCCAGCGGGCGGCTTTAGAAGCACATAAGCTCCTGGGGTGTTTTGGATGTTCGCGCACGGACATCATACTTGACCGGCAAGGCCTGCCTTTTGTCCTGGAGATAAATACCGTCCCCGGGATGACCGCGACCAGCCTCCTGCCCAAAGCCGCAAGGGTTGCGGGTATGGATTTTAATGCGCTCTGCCTTAAATTACTGGAACTCGCATATGAGAAGACAAAGGTTTAAACTGCCGCTGGCGATGATCTTTGCGGCATCGATAATTTTACTTGCCATCTTTTTATTATTGGGATATATTTGGGGGGTCTTAAGTACCTCGGATTTCTTTGAGGTCAAGAAGGTCGTTGTCAGGAATTCCGGGGAATCTTTCGATTATTTAAAAGGCCGGAATATATTCAATCTGGACTTAGAAGGCCAGTCGCAGAGGGCTTTGTCAAAATGCGCAAGCTGCCGCACGGTCAGGTTCCTGAAAATACTGCCGAACTGCCTGGTGGTGGATTTCCTGAGACGCAAGCCAGTTGCCATGGCCAAATTCTACAAGAATTACGCCGTGGATACGGACGGGGTATTTTTCAGCCTTGACGATTCCGTGCAGGAGGCGGAGCTGCCGGTTATCTGCGGGCTGGAGACGAAGATATTCGGGCCCAAGCCGGGGATAAGATATGAGCGCCCGGAAATAAAACTGGCTTTGGATATCATAAAATACTTTAAGTCCAACAGGACGCTGCGGGGATTCCTTTTAAAAAGGATAGATGTTTCCAGCCTCCAGAACGCCAGCATATTCGTCTTATTGCCCGGCCAGTCGGTAGATTACGTAAAACCCGTCCCGCAATTAGGCTGGGTGGGTTTCGAGGTGCGCGTAGGGGAAGGCGGGATCAAGCAGAAAATGATGCTTTTGGGTGGGTTGCTTATGCAGGCGTATAAGGACCTGCCCAATATCAAGTATATAGACTTAAGGTTCAAGGAGCCGGTAATCAAATTGAAAAAGGACAAATAATGTTGAATAACAGTTATATTTGCGCCATAGATATCGGTTCAAATAAAATAGCGGCCAGCCTCGTGCAGATAAAGAGGGGGCGCGTAGAGAATTTTTTCTTCGATACCGTTGTTTCCGGCGGAGTGAGGGAAGGGGTTATTGTTGACGCCCTGGACCTGGTCAACTGCCTCGGCAGGCTGATAAAGGGATTGAAGGCCAAGTCCGGGCTGAAGATAAAATTCATCCACGCCAACTTTTCGGGAGGGGATATCTCTACGAGACACAGCCATGCGATCATTCCGCTTACGGAAAGAGGGAACAAGGTCATAACATCCACGGATATAGCCAACGCTAACGAGCAGGCGCGCATACTCGGCTCAAGCCTGGAAGAAGAAATCATACACGTGATCGCCTCCAGTTATACAATAGATTCCAAAAGCAATGTCATCAATCCCGTAGGATTATACAGCCACAGGCTGGAGGCGGACCTTTTCCTGGTTTACGCCAAGCTTTCTTCGCTGCAAAGCCTCAGCCGGGCCGTCGCCCAGGCGGGATACGAAATAAAGGAGATATCTTTTTCGGGGATCGCCACCAGCAAGGCGGTGTTCGGCAGTGAAGAGAGGAGGGGGCGCAGTGTGCTTTGCGATGTGGGAAGCGACACGACGGAGCTGCTTATGTTCAAGGACGGCCTTCTCCAGGATATCCAGATCCTGCCTTTCGGCGGCAGGAACCTCACGCTGCAGCTTTGCGAGGGATTGAAGATCAATTACGAACTGGCCGAGGACATAAAACGCTCTTACGGAGTGATCGGGGATCCCGATATCATACCCGAAGAAAAGGAGATACTGGTCAAGAAGGATGAGTTTTACAAGCCGATAAAACACAGGCAGGTGGCCCAGATCGTCAGCGCTTCGGCGCGCTCAATCTGCGAGCAGATAAAGGAGGCGGCGGAGAAGAAGGGCAAGCTGCATGAGATAGATAACTTTATCGTGGCCGGAAGGACCTTGTTGAGCGACGGGTTCATCGAGATGATGGAGAACGTGATAGGCATCCCCGTAAAGATCGGACGCATCAATAACCCGCAGATCGCCGCGCTGTTGAAGGAGCATTCTGACTTGTCCGGACAAAAATACCTTACCTACCTTACCTCTCTTGGCATGATCTGTGAAGAGCTCGAAGAAAAATCGCCGGGCGGCCCTCCGTTGGTCAAGCCGGCGCAGAACCTGGTTGTCGGGATGATAAACCGCTTCAGGGAAGTTTACCAGGAATATTTCTAACCAGCTTCTTTTTGTAACACCAATATGATAATGTCCTAATTAGCCAAAATAAAAATGTCCTAGTGGTAATATATCCATAACGCAATAATAAGGAGGCGTTATGGATCAAGAAAAGGACATTTTTA
>JAQUKF010000109.1 GCA_028719265.1 Candidatus Omnitrophota bacterium | reverse complement strand
CTGTTAAACGCCTCCAGGAACTCCGGACGGCAATCCGGATATCCGGAATAATCCTGGGCGTGCGCGCCGATAAATATATCATGCGCCCCTATTGTCTCGGCAAAAGATGCGGCAAAGCTTAAGAAAATGATATTGCGCGAAGGCACATAAGTTGCCGGCTTTCCCCGTAAAGTTCTCCTGGGGACATCTATGTTTTTATCTAAAAGCGCCGATCCTTTCCATGGAAAAGCTATCTTTAAAACCTTATAAGCACAACCGACAGCACCGGCTATCTTCTTTGCCTGGAGTATCTCTTTCCTGTGCCGCTGGCCGTAATCAAAGATCAGGCAATAACAGAAAAATCCTTTTGCTTTAGCCAGATATAGAACGGTTTCCGAATCCAGTCCCCCGGATAAAAGGACTACAGCCTTCCTGCTCTTCACCGCGCACCTTCCTCCGCATCCGGTACATAAGTAGCACTGCTGGTGCTGTTTTCCCAGACGGTCACGCTGCTAAGCAAAGGGATCCCCGGCTTTAACTGGTCATAAATATACCTTGCGATATTTTCGGATGTCGGGTTTACTTTCTTAAAATAGTTAAGCTTATTCAAATACTTATGGTCCAGTTTCTCCAGGAAAGCGTTCAGCTTCATTTTCAGATATTTGAAATCCAGCACCATACCGATATTATCAAGCTTTTTAGAGCTTATGCAGATCTCAACGCGCCAGTTGTGCCCATGAAGATCCTCGCATTTGCCCTTGTAGCCTCTTAAATTATGCGCGGAGCTGAATCCTCCATCTACTTTTAAGCTATACATTATTGACCTTCCTGACATTCTTTAACGGCCTGCCCAAAAATCTCTGCGCCAGCCCGCTGAACCACTCAGGATTATCGCTGACATAAAAACTGTTATTCCCGCCCTTGCCGCGGTTAACGAGATCTTCGCTAACCAGTATCTTTTTTACCTCGCAGGCTACCTGCTTGGCGGAGTCTATCAAAGTCACTCCCTTACCCAGGATCTTCTGGATAAGCGGCTTAAGCAAAGGATAATGCGTGCAACCCAGTATAACCGTATCCACCCCCGCGTCCTTAAGCGGCTCAAGATAACCCCTAGCCACATTCATGACCACCTCACCGGAAAGCCACCCCTCTTCGACAAACGGCACGAACAAAGGACAGGCAATGCCGATTACCTTAGCCCTGGGCTCAAGCTGCTTGATCTCCATCTCATATGTACGGCTCTTGATCGTTCCTTTGGTGCCGATAACGCCTATACGCTTATTCTGCGAGGCATAAACCGCCTCCCTTACCCCCGGGGTGATCACTCCGATGATCGGGGCGCGGAAATAATTCTTTATCACAGGCAGGGCGAAGCTGGAAGCGGTGTTACAGGCAACACAGATAAGTTTGACATCCTGCTTCAATAAAAACAGGATATTCTCGATGGAAAAGCGGGTGATCGTCTCCGGCGATTTGATGCCGTAAGGCACGCGCGCGGTATCCCCGAAATAAACTATATTCTCGTTGGGCAGCTGACGGATCAATTCCTTGACCACCGTCAAACCTCCTACCCCTGAATCAAATACCCCGATAGATTTCACTTTCCCGATACCTCCACTAAAGCCATGTCCTGGGAATAATCCCTCAAACCCTCAAGTATGCCTTCGGCCAGCTTCTGGCGGTAAGCGCCGCTCCTTAAAAGTTTCTCTTCGTTTAAATTGGATACGAAACCGACTTCAACCAAAACCCCGGGCATTCTTATCCCTTTAAGTACATGGAAGCGCGCGCTCTTTATCCCCAATATATTCGCGTCGATCCAGGAATCCATGACATTGCATAACGCCTTGGCCAACCCTATGGATTCCGCCCGGCTGTTTGTGTATATCATATCCCAGATGATCGCCTGCAGTGTCTGCGAATTGTTGGAAAATGATGCGCTCTTCAAATGCAAAGATACGCTTTTTGCCGTCATCGCCGCCCTCTTGGAATCACTTATACTGGGAGCCACGTAATAAACCTCAAAGCCGCTTAAGGCGCGCGAACGGTTGGCATTGGCATGGATGCTGATAAACAGGTCCGCTTCCGACTTGTTGGCGATATTTACTCTGGTAGGAAGCGGGATGAATTTATCGGTTGAGCGCGTAAGCACCGTACGCACCCCCTCCGCCCTCAAGAGGTCGTTCAATCTCCGCGCTATATCCAGGTTTACGTCTTTCTCCCTCAAACCATTCTTGCCAATCGCCCCCGGGTCATTGCCTCCGTGCCCGGCGTCAATGACCACCTTGCTCAATTTTATCTTTTGCCTGGCTGGACGGCCTTGCGTCGAAACAAGCTGCGGGAATAATATATCGAATATCTGTTCCTTGAACTGCCGGGGCACGACGAGCGTACCCTGATAGATATCTATCGGTGCGTTCAATTGCATAACGCTGTCGTTGACCAAGACCATGGCGTCACCGACGCGCAGGTTAACGCGCTTGCCGTCTTTGTTCAAATAAGCTGTATGTATCAGCGTATCATACCTGATCTCAACTCCGCATAAATCGCATAAACTGACCAAAGGATAATAGGTTGTCCCTTTTATGGAATAAGCGGGTATGGCGCTGCGGGTAGAAATAGTAGCGCAGCCTGTCAAGACAGTGACCAGCAGGCAGCATACAGCAGGCAACAGGAAAAACCTGAAGATGGATAAATTTTTGCTCTTACACATTATTTCTTAGATTATTTTTGGTTCTCCCTGCACACTATCTACTATATCTGATTTTTTGGTGGAGGTGGGCGGAATTGGACCGCCGTCCTTAAGTAATCGAGCAAAAGCCGCTACATGCTTAGTCTCTCTATTAATCTTGATCCTGCGCACTCCGGTAGACAGGATTACGCAAGAAGCAGCCTTTTGGATTTCGCCCCGGCTTAAAAGGCTAAAAGCCGGAACTATCCTACTAAGGCCCTAATCCATCCCGTAGGCAGGACGGTTAGAGGCTTCGGACTTAATTAAGTCCGAAGGCTGGTACGAACATCGGTCTCGCCGCAAAGGACGGAACCAATGTTCCTAAACGTGACACTTGCGTGTTTGCGTTTAATTTTTTGTAAGGATTGTTGACGCGGCTAACCTTACCTCCGCGGCATGCTGCTTTTGTCCGACATATCTTAAGTCGAACCCTTTCACCCCCTCCAAATTTTCAAATAACGGTATTTTAGGGAAGGCTTCTACCTTCTCCTGTTTTTCATCGCCCGACGGATATACAACTCCGTCTCCCTGCGCTTGATATTTTCCCTCTTGTCGTAAAGTTTTTTGCCCCGGCAAAGGCCGAGCTCGACCTTTACGAAACCACGGTCGTTGAAATAAACCTTAAGTGGTATTAAAGTCAGCCCTTTCTGGGCAAGCTTGCCGGAGATCCTGATAATCTGGCTTTTATGCAGCAGGAGCCGGCGCGTCCTGTCCGTCTCGACGTTCAGGTAGCTGGCCTGCGTGTAATGGCTGATATGCGCGTTATATAAGAACACCTCCGACTTCTCGATACGGGCAAAGCTGTCGTTCAAATTAATCTTGCCGGAGCGTAAAGACTTTACCTCGGAGCCCTTGAGCTCGATACCGCACTCCATGGTCTCCAGTACTTCATAATCCCTGTACGCCTTGCGGTTAGTAAGGATAGATTTACTCATTTTAACACAGCCATGGATAAATACAAACTCAAAAATAAGGGTATGCTCAGCAGGCTTACGATATGGCTGAAGAAAACCCCCTGGCTGATCAAGGCGTCTTCTCTCCTGTAATGGCG
>JAQUKF010000108.1 GCA_028719265.1 Candidatus Omnitrophota bacterium | reverse complement strand
GATAGGAATAGGGATATTAATTGTTTTGTTTAGCCTGGGCAATTCTTATGCCGCGGCTGTTATCGGCGATAACAACCGGCAGGCAGAGATGGAGAAGACCCTTTTTATGGCCGCCGGCGCCCAGAACAGGGTTTTAAGGATTGGCCTGGTTGATTGTATTCTTTATTGCCTTAAGAATAATTCCGAGATCCTCATCAAGCGCATCGAGCCACAGTTAAAAGAGGGTGACGTAAAAATAGCCGAGGCGGATTTTGAGCCTACATTTAATGCCGAGCTCTCGGTTGAGGATACATCGGAGATCGCTACCTCGGTCTTAGACGGAGCGGATAAGTTCAATTCCAAGGACATTAATATCAACACCGGAGTTTCCGGAAAGCTGGTTACCGGCACGAAATATAACCTGGAGTTCCTCAACCAGAAATACAGGAGTGATTCGTCATACCAGATATATTCCCCTTATTATCTGAGCGAACCGAAGCTGACCATAACCCAGCCGCTCTTTAAAGGGGCAGGGGTTTTGGTGAACAAAGCCGATATCATGATTGCCAAGAACGACCTTGCGGTTTCGGGAAGAAATTTCAAGGATACGGTAATGAATACCATCAGCAGGGCAAAGACCGCTTATTATAGCTATACCTTTTATCTAGAAAAGTATTCCATTGACCGTCTATCCCTGCAGCGCGCAAATGACCTTCTGGAGATCAACAGGGCCAGGTATAATAAGGGTTTGATCAGTTCCGTTGACCTGCTGGAGACCGAGGCGGCGGCGGCGGAAAGGGAAAAGGCGCTGTTGTCTTCGGGGGCGGCGCTTAAAAGGGCGGAGGATGATTTGAAGCTTGTTACTAACCTCGTAGATGACCCGGAGGTATGGAATGCCAGGGTGGAATTAATAGATGAGCCTGAATTAAAGGAGGAGGCGGTAGACCTGTTAAAGAGCCTGCAGGAGGCTTTTGTGAACAGGCCGGATTACCAGGCAGCCAAGATAGACCTGGATAACAGGGATATAAAGATAAAGGTTGCCAAGAACGCGCTTCTGCCTACGGTAGATCTTACCGGCAGCTTGGGGTTGAACGGCATAGGCAGGGATTATCAGAGCGCCGTGGAGAAGATTAACTCAAATTATCCGGATTGGGGAATAGGGCTAAAGTTCAGCCTTCCCTGGGGAGGCGCCGACAGGGCCAAATACGACCAGAGGAAGCTTGAAAAAACGCAGGCCCTGCTTGCTTTTAAGAGGCTTGAGCAAAATATCATCCTGGACATAAGGGATAAGGTAAGGCTGGCCCGGACCCAACACCGTCAGGTGGAGGTATCCCGGCTTTCCAAGGAGAAAGAGACGCAGAATTATGAAGCGCAGAGGGAAAGATATGTTGCCGGACAAGTCTCAACCCATGATATACTTGATTATCAGGACAAGCTTGCCCAGGCGGAGCTTGACTATTTTAAGGCTTTGGTGGATTATAATATAGCTTTGATCAACCTGGATAAGTCACAGGGTTTAACATTGATAAAAAACAATATAAATATAGAGGGGTAATTATGTTTAACAAAACAAATTTATTATTGTGTTCCATTCTGTTTTTCGTAAGCTTAGCCTTGACCGGCTGCCAGGATAAGAGCAGGCTTGTGCCGGAAAAAGAGGTCATCCCGGTAAGGGTAAACAAGGTGGAGCTTCAGTCGATAAAGAATACTTTTGATTATGTGGATGATATCAAGGCTCAGGATGAGGCGGTAATTTATCCTAAGGTCAACGGTAAGATCATCGAAAAAATTAAGGAGGAAGGCGACAGGGTCAGGCGGGGGGACGTTGTCGCCTACATTGACCGTGACGAGGTAGGGTTTAAATTCGAAAAGGCCCCCGTAGAAAGCCCGCTCACCGGTATTATCGGCAGGACCTATGTAGATAAGGGTACAAGTGTCACCCCGCAGACCCCCATCGCGCTGGTGGTGGATATGGATAAGGTAAAGATCGATATAGATATTACCGAGGAAAATATCCCGAAGATCGCACTCGGACAGGAGGCGGAGATTACCTTGCAGTCATATCCCGGCGAAAAATTCACCGGAGTGGTTTCAAAGATCAGTCCGGTACTTGACCTGGATACGCGTACGGCACCCATAGAGATAGTTATCCCCAATCCCGACCACCGCCTTAAAAGCGGGATGTTCGCGCGCGTGCAATTGATCATGGAAGAGCATAAGAATGTGCCCGTAATCATAAAAGAGGCGATTATGGGCAGAGGAAATGATAATTACGTATACCTAATTAAGGACAATAAAGCTTACCAGAAGGATGTCAAGCTGGGGATACGCCAGGGGGCTTACTATGAAGTCACCGATGGCCTGCAGGATGGCGACCTGGTGGTGGTAATGGGGCAGCAGAAGCTTTATAACGGGGTTGCGGTTATGGTGGAGGAAGGGCGATGAACTTACCGGAATTCGGAGTAAAAAAACCGGTTACCAACCTGATGATATTTTTGGCAATTATCATCGTGGCGCTTTACAGCTTGACCCGCCTGGGAATAGACCTTATGCCGGAGATTGAGCCGCCTATAATTTCGGTAATTACCACTTACGACGGAGCCAGCCCCGAGGATGTAGAGATAAGGGTTACTGAGCCTTTAGAGAACCAACTGGCTACTACCCCGGGATTGGAAAAGATAACTTCGCGTTCCCTGGAAGGGGCTTCGGTGGTCAGCCTAAAATTTACCTGGGGCACGAACCTGGATGAGGCATCTAACGATATACGCGACCGTATAGAGCGGGCCAAGCGCTTCCTGCCGGATATCCCGGATGAAATAGATAATCCCTATATTTTCAAATTCAATACCGCGATGATCCCGGTGCTCTTTGTGGGGATAACCGCCGACCAGAGCTATCCGGAGCTCTACGATATGATAGATAAAAAGATAGGCGACCCATTAAGGCAGATACCCGGCGTAGGCACTGTGCAGCTCAACGGCGGGCTGGAACGCCAGATCAATATCTGGGTGGACAGGGATAAGCTCCAGGGATATGGTTTCTCCATACTTGACGTAGAGGACGTTTTGGACCAGGAAAATGTCACCCAGCCGGCAGGCAACATAAAGTCCGGTTTCACGGATTATCTACTTCGTATCCCGGGGGAATTTGTAACTCCGGAGGAGATAAATCTGGTTATCCTGGGGAAGCGTAACGGCAACCTGGTTTATCTGAAGGATGTCGCCAGGATAGAAGACAGCTTTAAAGAGGTTACCCGCATCGCGAGGGTCAACAGGAAGCAGGGAATCGTGATGATGATCCAGAAACAGATCGGTACCAATACGGTCAAGGTAGCCGGTATGGTCAAGGACAAGCTCGAACAGCTTAAGAATACGCTGCCCAAAGATGTCAAGGTCGTAAACATGATGGATTCTTCTAAAGACATCATTGATTCGCTGGATTCTTTGAAGGTTACGGTTTGGACAGGCGGCGTCCTTGTCATCCTGGTGGTATGGTTCTTCCTGCGGCAGTTCCTGTCCAGCCTGATCATTGCCATGACCATACCTTTCTCGCTCCTGATAGCCTTTATCTATCTTTTCTTGAGCGGAAATACCATAAATATTATAAGTCTTTCCTCTCTGACCATTGCTATCGGTATGGTGGTAGATAATGCCATCGTGGTTGTGGATAATGTGCATCGCCACATGGAAAGGGGCAAGCGCCCGCAGGAGGCCGCGATTTTCGGCACCTCCGAGATGTTTTTGTCTATCGCCGCCTCAACTCTTACCACCGTAGTAGTCTTT
>JAQUKF010000107.1:1956-3787 GCA_028719265.1 Candidatus Omnitrophota bacterium | reverse complement strand
CCAATGCCCCCTGGATCTCCGTTACCCCAACGAGCCTGGCGGAAAAATTATGCGTACCTTCCCTTTCCAATATGGCATTATCCTTTATTACCCATCCCGCCCTTTCGGTTACATCTTCCATGCTGTTGTCGCCATAAGTGGCAAAGGCGTAAAAGGGAACGCTGGTCTGCGTAGTTACAGCAACGTCAACGGGGAGAACGGTAACCTGCTTCAGGTAACGGTTAAGCTGCTCAGGCTTTTGAGCCACCTCCCCTTCCTGAGGCGCGCTCTCTAATCCCTGGTATCTGCAGAAGACCTTGAATTTTCCGGGATAGTTCATCGGGATATTGGAGCTCTCCATCCTCAGAATCTGGCCATTCTGCTCCTTGAACCAATCTACCTGCCTGGTTATCTCCCTGACCGAATAACTGCCATCAAGCAGGAAAGTCCCGAAAGCATAAAAATATACCGGGTTTTTTGGATTCACGTAAGGCTTATAGGGCAGGATATCTATGCTGACCAATTTTTCCCCGGGCGCGGGGTCTTTTTTTGGCTCAGTCACAAAAACAAAACTGGTATTACTATAGCGGTCTTTATACAAAGATATTATTTCAAATTTACCGGCCTTCCTGGGGACTAAGACACCTTTGCCTGCTATGTTAAAGGCGCCGGGGTCGCTCAAAAGCAGCTCGGACCTGGTAGTTACATCTTCTATCCCCTGTCCCTCTGCCAAAGTCTTTAATTCCAGAGGCAGGCCTATATACCCTCTGATAAAACGGGGGTAAAGATATACCTTATCCTGCTCATCCATATATATGTACAATTTTTCCGCTCCGTCGTAAAACCAAAGATTCTTCTCAATGGCTGTCGGAGCCCCATACTTATTTAGGGCTTCTTCTTCCCTGAGGCCGTAAATAACCTTGCCTTGAGAAAATGCCTTCTCTTTATATTCCTGGATTGCGTATCCGGATTTAAGAGAACACAACAGGATCAAAAAAATTGTTAAAAATATTCTTCTCATCTTGCAATAATTATATGCCTATCTCCCGCCTGATAACCACGCGGTCATCCCTGGATATCGTCTCGACTACGGTAACCTTGCATTTTCTGCTCGCAACCCCCTTATAGCGGCAGGTTATTTCGGCCTTACCAGCGTTCTTGGTATAAATTACCCCGGACTGATCGACAAAAGCCACAGAGGGGTTGGAAGAAGACCATTCAAGCTCGGGGGATATCTCTTTGATAAAATAATCGAAAACCGCCACATTCTTCAACGCCAGGCTGGACTTGACCGGTAAGACCGCGTATCCGGGAAGCAGGTCTATCTTCACCCTCCCCTGCTGTCCCGTATCCCCCGAAACCTCCATGAATTCATCTGTTTCAAAATTATTCTCAAACTGCTTTGATTCAGAGAGTTCTTTAAGCTCGTTTGCTTTCTCCAACAAATCCTGCTTTGTCTTGCTTTCCCTTATTTCATCCAGGCTTTCTTCCAGTAAAGCCGCCTGCTCTGGCAGGGCGCCTTTTAAATCTTCAATTTTGCTTCGCAGCTCATAGCCTTCGTCCTCGATTACAAAAAGCTTTTTCTCCTCTGCCGCCTGCTGCATAAGCTCTTTTATCTTGTCCATCTCCTCGGCATTCTCTTTCCTGCTTAACGAATCGAGCTTACGGCTGATCTCTTCTAAGGCCTCCTCGGTCTGAGAGATTGTGTCGGCGGAAGAGATCTTTTGCATAAGCTTTTCGAGCTGTTCCTTCTGATTACGGTTAAGAGAGGAATCCTGCAGGATCATCTTCCTGGCTTCTGCCGCCTGCTGCATAAGCTCTTTTATCTTGTCCATCTCCTCGGCATTCTCTT
>JAQUKF010000107.1:0-1856 GCA_028719265.1 Candidatus Omnitrophota bacterium | reverse complement strand
TCGATGACATCTTCAATCTGAAAAACCGTTTGGGCAGTTTGAAGTTTTTCCAGGAGTTCTTTTATCCGTTCTTTTCCCGCTTCGTCAATAGAGGTATTTTTCAAAAGCTTCTCCAGCTGCTGCTTGTCCCCCAAAGGCTGGCTCTTACCCGCCCCCTGACTATCCTGCCTGCCGATAGATTCCAGCTCTGCCCTGGCTACAAAAAGCTGCTCTACTTTTTTAATATCCTGCATTAAGCTGTCCCTGGTCTCCCTGGTAATGCTGCCCTGCTCATGAAATTTCTTCAACGCTTCCTGCATCTTAGCGGAAGCGGCGGTTATTTTTTCTGCCTGGCGCTGCGCGTCCATTTCTTTAATACCTTCCAGGAGCTTTTCCCCTGAATCGGGAAGATTGCTTTCGCTGATCCGCTTCTTCAGGGCCTCAACGGATTCCTTGATTATATTTTCTACTTTTTCGGAGAGAGCGTCCTTTGCTTCCTTGGGGATCCTGAAATAATTATCCTCGCGTAAGCGCTTCAAGAGCTTATTGATCTTTTCCATAACCTCTTTGGAACCGCGGGATTCTTCAACGGCACCCAGGGCATCTTCCAGTTCAGGCGGCCTATCCACCGATTCTCCAGAATCCTCCAGCTTCTTCCTCAGGCGGCTAATCTCCTTGGAGGCAAGCATGACCCTTTTCAATTTAAGCAGCTGCCCCGCCTCTTCAATAAGCTTGTCGTCTTCCAGGAGGGAAACCTGCCGTATCTTTTCTATCGACCTTTCCACCGTTTTTGAATCGGATGCAGTATTTATATTGCCGATTTGCCGCGCAAGCTCCTTGAAATCCTGTTTCCTTGCCTCGGACATGGAATTTATTTGTTTCTGGAAAGAATTGAATTTCCTGGAATAAACCTGGTAAGCCTTCCATTCCCTGAACTGATTATTAAACTGCTTAAGCTGCTTCTTTGTTTCTTCGGGAATGGGTGTATCGTTAATGGCGCTACGCAGCTGCTCGCTATGCCGGTCAATCGCCTCCAGGGAATTGCTGTATTCCAGCTTATTAAGAGAGCTCAAGACGGAAAATCTTTTCCTTAGTCCAACGCGGCTGTCCTCGACCAGTTTGTTTATATCGTTCTTTATACGCGAGAGGTTATTCAATATCTTGGCTTTTATATACGCCTTGATCGCGCTGCGCAGCTCCTCCACCTTCTTGCCCTCCGAAGCCAAGACGGGATTATCCAAAGTCTTTAATATATCGCCCTGGGCCCTGCTTACTTCATAAGCCAAAGGCTTTTCCTTAATCAGCATATCCTGGATAGCCGCCAGCACCTGGCGCATTTCTTCAGGGGAAGAAAGCTTAAAGGTCAGCCTAGTCAATTCTTTCTGGATCTGATCCTCCGGGATAGGAAGCCCTTCCTTCTCCTCCGTCAAGATTAACTCTTCCTCCTTTAGCTTCTCCAACATCCTGATCTTCCCCATCGGCATATTCATAAATAGTACCCAAGCCAGGAATCCTGAAATGGCCAAAATGACGATGAACAGAAAATTGACCCCCAGATACTTATACTGCGTCCTCTGGGCGTTCCTGAATATAACGTAGAATTTTGTCCGGATTGCCGCCGCCAAGTCGAAAATAAATGCCACCGAAAGGATCAAAAAAATGTTCCCGCAGTCTTTTGTCAGCGCGCAGATACAGAAAAACAGCAGGATGCCGAAGATCTGCATGGAGTTCAGGTATCCGGGCAGGAAAGAATTGAAACCGTTGACGATTATCAAAAGGGAAAGACCTTTTATGCAGATAATAATTACATCCCTGTAAAGGAACGTGGATTTAAGAATAAAATAGGCTGTGCCGGCCAGGATGCAAAGGCTGGCTGC
>JAQUKF010000106.1:2096-3851 GCA_028719265.1 Candidatus Omnitrophota bacterium | reverse complement strand
CCTATATTTCCATAGATAAGGATTGTTTGAAAAACGATTTTGCGCTCACCAATTGGGAAGAAGGATTCTTGACCCTAAAGCAGCTCCTTGTAATGCTTAAAATTTTGCGGGATAACCTGGAGATAATCGGTCTGGATATAACCGGGGAATATTCACCGGTTTCGGTCTCCGGCAGGTTGAAAGGATTGTTTTCCAGGCTTGACCATCCCCGGCGCCTGGCTGCGGACGGGTGCTCCCCGGATTCAGTTATTAAGGTCAATGAACAAACAAACCTGGATATACTTCAGGCGCTGTTCCCTTAAACCATGTATTTTTCAAAGAAGGCCACAGTCTTTTCGGCAACCTTTTCCCTTTCCTGGTCGGCTGTAATAATATGGTAAGAGTCCTCCAGGAAGATTATTTCCTTTTCCTTTGAGCCCACGCGGTTGAATATGCAATAAGAATTCTTCGGACTGGTCACGTCATCTTCTCTTGCCTGTAAGAGCTGTATGGGAGTGCGAAGCTGAGGGAGTATAGAGATAACTTTTTTGGCCAACAGTGAATTTTGATACATGCAGGAGACCGGGATCATCGGGTAACCGTAGAGATGTACCTTGCTGTAATCGAACAGGTCGGCGTCCTTATAGAAATTCTCGACCTTGGACCTCAGGCGCTCATTTTTAAGTCCATAAGGGTACTCTTCTTTGAAATACAGCCAGTATTTTAGGGGGGTCCTGTAGATAAGGGGCAGAAAAATCCTGGATTTGGGGTTTCCCCATCCGTCGTAAAAGAGGGTTGGGGAAAAGCAGTTCAGCGCTTTTATCTTGCCGGGGAATTCATGCGCAAGTAATATGCCGATAAGGGCTCCAAAAGATAGCCCTGCTACGGAAATGCTCTCATGCTCTTTGGCATATTTAAGGAATTCGGCGCGGATGGAGTTATATAGTTCCTGCCAGGTCGTTCTTTTAAGGCAGGATATGGATTTATTGTGGTTAAACATGAGGGGGGCGGCTACCGAGAATCCCTGTTTATTCAGACGATGGGCGATAGCCCCCATTTCTTTGGCTGTCCCTGTAAGCCCGTGTATAAGAAAACACAGGTTCTTGTCTCCCGGGAGAAAAAATCCGGAATCGGGTATGCCGGAGGCTGCCTTTCGGTCTTCTCTAAACGAAAAAACTACCATTTTATCTCCTATATTTTCCTGAGGTTGTCCGTTATTTTCTTTAAATCCGGTTCTTTCAAAAAGCTGCTCGTGCTTAAGGTGGCCGTGCATTGCGCCATCCGGCGGGCATTCTTGCAATCTGCTTCCGGTACGATCCCCCTTAGATAAACATAATCAGTAATAGCCATAAGGTATATTTGAGATATTCCCAGTCCTGAGCCCCCGAATTTCTTCAAGGCGGCATCTTTCCTTATGGGGGTATCGAAAACGATTGTCAGGTACGGGTAGCTGGCTTTTGTTTGCGCCAGTTCGCTAACTGTTTTGATCCCGTTAAGTGTTTTGAGACCTTTTAAATAATAATCCGCCTTTCCCCTCTGTTTGTCTATTTCCTTTTCCAGCCTGGGGAATTCCAGGTGTCCTATATATTCCCTGAAGGCGGAGACTGTATGCGTGGGGAAATCAGCCTGGAAATAGTCCCCTATTGCCCTGACCGGATCATTGCGTACCTGCCAGAAGATCTGGGGCAGCCTGAAGGCAAACCAGAATAGTTCCGGCCGGTAAAAGATGCAATAAGCGAAGAGCTCGGTTATTTTAAGGGATTCGGAGAAGATGTC
>JAQUKF010000106.1:0-1996 GCA_028719265.1 Candidatus Omnitrophota bacterium | reverse complement strand
AATTTCTTGAATAGAGGGGGGATTAGGTTTCTGATTTTAACCGGCCAGCCTGCGGTTGGCGGGATCTCTTTGATCAAGCTCAATTTTAACTTCCTTTTTTATCACACACCTGCTTATTCTATGCTAAAATAAGCAGAAATTCAAGATAACTCTCTGGGTTTATTAGATGACTATGCCTGCGATTACTTACAGGATATTCGATAACATAGAGGAGATAGACAGGGGTGACTGGGATGCCGTTTTCGGCAGCGTACCGGAAGGTTACCAGTTTTACAGGACCCTGGCCGATTCCGGTCTCTCCGAGTTTGTTTTTTATTACCTGGCTATTTATTGTGATAACCGGATCGCGCTAATTGCTCCATTGTTCAGCGCCGAATTCAATCTGGATATCGCGGCTGAAGGCGCTGCCTTGAAGATTGTTAAATCGGTCCGCAAGATCTTCAAGAGATTCCTGGTTGTTAAGACACTGTTTTGCGGATGTCCTTTCAGTGAATACGGGCTTATCGGCATCAGCAATGATTTCCGCGGGGACACCAGGCTTCTAGATCATCTTTTGAAGGGGATAAAAGAATTGTCGCTTACGGTCAAATCCCCTTTGATTATTTTTAAGGATTTTCCCCAAGATAGCGTGTTCCTCCTGGATGTTTTGAAAGGCAGGGGGTTTAGCCGCGTAGAGAGCTTCCCCGGTGTATGCCTGGATTTGGAATTTTCCTCTTTTGAAGAGTACCTTAAGAGCCTCGGCAGATCAACACGCAAGGGCCTGAATAAAAAATTAAGGCAGGCCTATTCCCGGGGTAATATTGAGGTCAAGCTGGTCCATGATGTAGGCGGACAGATAGACCGGATATTCAAACTTTATGAAAATACCTACCATAACGGTTCTACCAAATTCGAACGCCTAACCGGGAAATTCTTCCTGCAGATATCAGAGAATTTACCGGAGGAAACCCATTACTTCCTTTATTACGTCGATGGCCGCCTGGCGGCATTTAATCTCTGTTTCCGTTATAAAGATTTACTGATTGATAAATTCATCGGCTTCGATTATGATATATCCAACTATTATAACCTGTATTTTGTAAGCTGGGCGCATAATGTCAAATGGTGCATAGAACAGGGTTTGCGTTATTACCACTTAGGGCAGACCGATTATGAACCTAAGATCAGGTTAGGCGGAAGGCTCCTTCCGCTCTATGTCTATTTAAGGCACGGGAATATTTTCTTCAACCTGTTGCTAAAATTTCTGGTTCTGTTATTGAAGCCCGACAATTTCGACGAGGATATCCGCAGGCAAAAGAGATGTTGAAAAAAAAGGTTACTTTAAAAATATTATTGTTGTTGCTTGCCAGCGATATGCTGGAGACAGCCATACACTTTTTCTTCAAAAAAGGGGTTTTAAGCCAGGGGAGATTACCGGTGGTCGATCTATCCAGTTTCCTGGCTTTTCTTGCAGCGGTATTCTCGTCTCCCTTCTTGTGGGCCGGGTTATTGACGGTAGTTGCAGTATTTGTCATATGGTCCACGGTCCTTTCCAGGATAGATTTGAGCGTAGCGGTGCCGATTGCCAGCTTCAGTTATATACTTGTACCGGTAGTTTCGGTTATCTTGCTGCGTGAGCAGATATCTGTTTTGAGATGGGTAGGTATATTACTTATACTTTTAGGAGTTATTTTTGTTTCTTTGAGCAGCGCAGAAAAGGCAGGGCAGGAGGGATGAAGGCGGGGATACTGCTTACCCTCTTTATGATTTCTTTGACCAGCCTGTGCGATACAATAAACCAGCTGTTCCTCAAGTCAGCGATAGATTCACTGAATTTTTCCCTGAGGTTCAACCTTGCGGGGATATTCAATTTTATATGCCGCCTGTTGATTAAACCCCGGGTTTGGTTGAGTTTCCTGTTCAGCGTGGTATCGTTGTGTATATGGCTGCTCGTGCTTTCCAGGGCGGATCTTAATTTTGCCTTTTCCGCAGACAGCATGCATTATATCTTTATCGC
>JAQUKF010000105.1 GCA_028719265.1 Candidatus Omnitrophota bacterium | reverse complement strand
TAATGTTGCTTCCATAAGCAATTGGAGGAATGTCGGGTTCAAAAAGCGGGCAGGGGTCCTTGTTCCCCTATTCGCAGTGTATTCTGAAAAAAGCTCAGGCATAGGCGACCTGGAAGATCTGAAACTTGTCGTTGACTGGGTCAAATCTACCTCTAATTCCGTGATCCAGCTCCTGCCGATGAACGAGGTAGGTGTTCTATCCTGTCCTTATGACGCATTAAGCTCTTTTGCGCTGGAACCCTGCTATATCTCCTTGAGAGGCTTTCCTTCCTTGAAGGGCCGCAAGGCCGGCGTTAATCCCGCAGAGAACCTTTATGTGGATTATTCGGTAAAAGAGGAAAAACTCCGGCTGCTTTGGGATATCTATCTGGGCAGTGATCTAAGCGAGGAGACGGATTTTGAGGATTTCCAGAAGGAAAATTCCTATTGGCTGCCGGATTTTGCGCTTTTTAAGGTATTGAAAGAATTTTACCGCGGCGCTCCCTGGTATGAATGGGAAGAAAAGTTCAGGCAGCGCAACCGCCAGGCCTTACAGGATTTCTGGCAGAAGAACGTCGAAAAGGTGACCTTCCAGATGTGGCTGCAGTGGGTGGCCTTCAGGCAGTTTAAGTCATGCCGCGAATATGCGCAAGCAAAAGGCGTTCTTTTAAAAGGAGACCTGCCGGTCCTGGTGTCGCGCGACAGCGCGGATGTCTGGGCGCATGCGGGATTCTTTAAGCTGGATTTTGCCGCCGGCGCCCCGCCGGATATGTATTGCGCAAAAGGGCAACGCTGGGGAATGCCGACTTACAATTGGGATAATATTGCCAAAGATAACTATCTTTATATAAAGGAAAAGCTAAGGTACGCGGAAAATTTTTATAATATCCTGCGTATTGACCATGTAGTCGGGCTTTTCCGTATATGGAGCATTCCATACGGAGAACCGCTGGAAAACCAGGGATTAAACGGCTCATTCGACCCTCCCGACGAGAAGCTTTGGCCGGAGCACGGGAGGGGTATCTTGGGCGTGTTGATAAAGAATACGAAGATGCTGCTTTGCGCCGAAGACCTGGGGGTAGTCCCGCGGTGCTGCACTCAGGCCCTGCTTGAGTTCGGAGTTCCCGGCAACGACGTGCAGCGCTGGGTCAAAGACTGGAATACCAGGCATGATTTTCTTGCTCCCGGCGAATACCGGCAGCTGGCCGTGTCCATGCTTTCCACGCATGATACTACCAATTGGAAGGCCTGGTGGCAGTATGAGGCGGGTACGGTGGATGAAGGGCTTTTTATAAGGAAATGCGCGGACAGAAGAATAGATTTCCAGAGAGTAAAGATAGAGCTTTTTGACCCGCGCCTCTCATTCCACGGCCGCCTGCGCTGGAAAAAGGGAATAGATTGCGTAGATAAATTAGTGTGGATACTGGGAAAGAGAAGGGAAGAAATAGGTGATTTCATCGAGCTTTACGAAAACAGCTATAACGAAAAGAATAAACTCTGGAAGATGCTTGGTTTTTCGGGAGAAGCCAGCGAGGAAGCAGACAGTGAATTATTATCCAGGATACTGCGGTTTACCCTTGATTCCCGCGCGGTCTTTTGTATCAATTCGATAGTGGATTTGCTGGGGTTGGCGGACATATTCAGCGGCGACCCTTATCAATACCGTATCAATACGCCGGGGACGATCAGCCCGAAGAACTGGTCATTACGCCTGCCGCTTAGCCTTGAGCAATTACTTAAGCATCCGGTAAACAAGTGGATACGCCGGATGTCCGCGGATTCAGGCAGGGCATAGTTGAATGACTGCCTCCGGTTTAAATAAGAGCGCTCCCTTATCAGGCGCTTTAGTTTATTTTTAGAGTTATCTTCGAATAAATATATGGGGACGCTTCAGGGAACGGAATATTATATCTCCAAGCGCATGGGCAAGGCTATCATGGATTATAAGATGCTTGCCGAAGGCGATAAAATAGCGGTTGCCGTATCCGGGGGCAAGGACAGCCTGACATTGCTGCGGCTGCTGCTTGACCGCAGGGTTTTTGTCCCCATAAATTATGAAGTGCTGGCCCTGCATATTGATATGGGGTATCCGAGGTCGATATCCGCTAAGCTGGAAAGGTACTTTAAGAAACTCAAGGTCGGATATAAGATCATAAAATCCGAGGCGCTGAAGAAGACGGATAAGAGCAGGATAAACTGTTTCTGGTGCTCCTGGAATAGGAGAAAGGAGCTCTTTCTTGCCGCCGACAGGCTCGGCTGCACCAAGATCGCCCTTGGCCACCATATGGACGATATCATCGAGACCGTGCTGTTGAATTTATTTTTCCAGGGAGAGATATCGAGTATGGTGCCTAAGCAGGAATTATTCAAGGGCAAGATCAAGCTTATCCGTCCGCTGGCCTATGTGGAGGAACGCCTGATAGAGCGTTTCGCAAAAGAGGCCGGGCTGGGGTATGATACGTGCGCCTGCCCGCATTCCGTCAACTCAAACCGCAGCAGGATGTCCCGCATCATCCGCCAGTTAGAGAAGGTCTGTCCGGATGTCAAAAAGAATATTTTCCGTTCCGTTAAAAGGATAAAGAAAGAGTATTTGCTTTAAGAAAGTCCCGTTGATGCTATAATTGATTGGATAGCTGCCCGCAAGGGCATGCTTAAGGAGGGATGTATGTTTTGGCTGGCAGCAGTATTGTTATTGGCTTTATCCGTATTTATCATTTCGGTGGTCTTAAAAATATCCTCCCAGGTGAACGAGCGCCTCGGCCAGATGAACCAATCCATCCAGGAGGCCAATAAGATAATCGGCCAGAACCTGGGAAGCGCGACCTCCGCCTTTGGGAGCGTCAGGGAACAATTAGGAAAATTAGAGGAGACCAATAAGCAGATTATCGCCATCAGCCGCGACATCGCCAGCCTCCAGGAGCTCCTGCGAGCCCCGAAATTCCGCGGGACAATGGGGGAGACCTTGCTGGAAAACCTGCTCTCGCAGGTATTGCCCAAAGAGCATTACCGTACCCAATACCGTTTCAAGAGCTCGGATACGGTGGACGCGGTTATCTGCCTGGGAGAACGCCTTGTTCCGGTTGACGCGAAATTCAGCCTGGAAAATTTCCAGAGGATGCAGGAGGAGCCAAGCGAACAGGGAAAAGAATCCCTGCGCAAGAAATTCATCCAGGACGTGAAAAACCGCATCAACGAGATCTCCGCGAAATATATACTGCCTGCCGAGAATACGTACGATTTTGCCCTGATGTACATCCCGGCGGAAAACGTCTATTACGAGGTGATAATCAAGGAAGATATTTTTTCTTACAGCATGCTTAAGAAAGTGATCCCGGTTTCCCCGAATACCTTTTACGCTTACCTGCAGGTTATCTGCATGGGCCTGCGCGGGCTAAAGGTCGAAGAAAACGCAAAGTCCATCTTGAAAGGCTTGGGTGCGCTTTCCGTCGAGACGGATAAGTTCAGGGATGATTTCAACGTACTTGGGGGACACCTGCTTAATGCCGGCAGCAAATATGCCGATGCCGATAAGCGGCTGGATAAGCTCAGCCAGCGCCTTGCGGACATCCGTGATACTAAACAGATAACAGGGGGCTAAGCCGAATGATCCTTAATGTCCGGGTCAGTCCCCGCTCAAGCAGAAACCGGGTCGAAAAAGAGGGGGGTAAGCTTAAAGTGCATCTTACCAAGCCCGCCTGCGACGGGGAAGCCAACAGGCAGCTTATCGATTTGTTGAGCGGGTATTTAGGCCTGAAGAGATACCGGATAAGGATCAAGTCCGGGGAGAGATCGCGCGACAAACTGGTGGAAATAGATGAAGATCGATAACCCTTTAGAAAAGTTCGGGTTGAAAGACGTAATCTGCGCTTTCAGCAGGCGCAGGGACGGGAATATGTCATTGTCTTTCGGTGATACGCG
>JAQUKF010000104.1 GCA_028719265.1 Candidatus Omnitrophota bacterium | reverse complement strand
TCGAAATAAGACAGGTCGCGCTCGATGAACTTGGCATAGAAGGCCTCCAATTCGCTTTCCCTGTCGGCAGGGTCAAAACGCACATCCCTGCCGTCCAGCCTGATGCCGGGCAGGTTCTCGCTGAACTGCGCCAGCATCCCTTCGCGCGCTCCGCTTTTGGGAAGCTGCGGCCAGAAAGGAATGGAAGGTATATAACGCAACACGATATCCGCGGCTTTTTGGGCGTCGGTAAAAGGCAGGCTGCCGATACCGGTCGCCAGGCCCTTGATGTTCATCATATCCTCTCCCTTTTAAGGGTTCCGCTGGGGCGTATCTCCACCACCTCTTCTACCCTGACCTTGAAGATCACGAACTGTTCGGGTATCGCCACCTCGTAAGACTTGTGCGCCTTACCCTTGGTCACCCCTTCGATGACCCTGGTTATGGATAAATCCATCTGCTTATCATGCAGTTCGCGCATTATATTCTTGTATTCCGGCCCCGAATCGATGATCTCCACACCGCCGTTGAGCTGGTAACCTATAAGCGTATTGTTATCGACAAAGGAAAGCGATGCCCGCGGGTTCTCCCTGATATTGGAAAATGTCCTTCCTATAATATAGTCCACCAAATAAAGGCTTTCCTTGTCCACCTTCAACAGGAATTTGGGCGCGGCGTTGGGCCTGCCTGACAGACTGCAGGAAGCCATGCTGATAAATTCCTTTGTCTCAATAAGTTCCTTCACGTTTTTGCTGATCATGGCTTGTCCGCAATATTAAAGTCAATGGTCTCAGATAGGACATTGGCAAAGGCCTCGTCAAAATCATACACGCTTTCGAAATCGGAAAGGCGGTCCTCGTCGCTCTTGGCCAGGAGCTTCCTTCCGATCATATTATAAACTATCTGCCCGTAATCGCCGGTGTTGTTTATTCCCCAATACGACAATACTGTTTGCGCCAGGCCGCCATAGCGTTCTACCGCGTAATCGCGCAGGCCGACAGCCAGCTCTTTTCCGCTTATGTGAGAGCGCTTCTTCAATCTCTCCTGGGTGAAATTCAACCCCTGCAGCACAAACTCATAAGCATCGGGCTTATACCTTTTATCGCTCCTGCAAATATCTTCTACTAAATCAAAAAATCTGCTCATTATGGCTTAGGCGGATTCAACCCGGAAATATCTTTAAGCTTGCCTGCCGCTATTTCCTGTGCGTGTTTAAGCGCCCTGTCATAAGCGTCGCAGATCGACTTCTCGAGCACGGACTTATCGATCTCTGTCAGGCTGCCGTTAATAGTCACACTGTTCATTTTCTGCGCCGCGTTCATACTGATCTTTACCATGCCGTTTCCGCTTAGGATGTCAAAATTTGCCTCCTCGAGTTTGCGCTTGAGCTCCTGCATGGACTTCTGCATCTCGAATAGCTGCTTCATTTTATCAAACATATCATTATCTCCTCTTAAAAACCCAGGCTCTCCCCTACGATAATTACTTTCATCCTTCCCGGGTTAACCTCGGACTCGATGACCAAAATCTGGCAGCACATCCTCTTGTATTCGGGAGCAAGGCATATATCTTTGCGACAGGTACCGTCCTGCAGGCAGGCCGATTTCCAATCCAGCCGCTTACAGTTAAGCACGGTGGCATGCTCCCTGCTGCGCTTAAGCGCCTGATCAAGGCTGGAGGTGATCTTGTTTACCCCGCAGACAACGACCAGGTTATCGGCATTGGATATCCCGCTGGTCCTGTGCCCGTAACCGCTGAAGAAAACGATCTCCCCTTTTTCGGATATGGCGTTGCAGCTGGTCAGGAAACAATCCGCCCGGCAGCCAAGATTGCGCATCTGCATGCTTTGCTGCCGGCTTATCCCCGGCTTATACTGATTGAATACTTTATAACCGCTTGCTTCAAGCCGGGCAACGATGCCTATCTCATCAAGGGTCTTAGAGCCTGAAATGCCCACGCTTGAACTCTTGGGGATAAACTGCTCTATCTTAACCCCGGCCTCCTGCCTGGACTCTACATAAATACCTTCGATATTGCGGCGCTTTAAGCCGGCGATCAGGCCCTCTATCTTTTGTTCCATTCCCTACTCCGATAAAATACTTTTGTAATCCTCCGGGAAACTATGTTCCACCGAAACTACCTTGCCGGATTTGTTGAGGAGTATGTATGTAGGAACTCCCATGACCTCATAATTATCCGCGGCCTTGCCTTTTTTATCCAGGAGGACCTTTAGTTCAAGCGCCTGGCTTTTCAAAAACCTTTCAACCTTCTGCCCAGCCTCTCCGACATTGACCGCGAATACAGCCACCCCCTCCTTTTCCATTCCCGGATAGAGTTTATTCAGGGCCTTCAATTCCGAACGGCAATACGGACACCATGTGGTCCAGAAGAGAAGCACGCAAGGCTTCCCGGCAACGGGAATATTGACGGATCCGGATTGCAGGTCATTCAATATTATGTCGTCCGCAAAAACCTGCCCGGCAAATCCAACCGCCAGAAACAGAGTAACTGCCGCAAAGAACAATTTGCATCCTGCCGGCCTGCGCATTAAAACCTCCTTATTGCCGAATACATAAAGAACAGCCCCATCAAGACAATAGCCGAGGCACATATCCTCTTTACGACATGCATCCACCTGCCGCCCCTGGGTAAACCGGCAACTCCCGACCCGAAGGTCCCGATCGCAATAAAGATCAGCCCCATCCCGTAAGAAAAGCTCAGGAGCATGAGGATCCCATAGAGCATATTTTTACCGGTCGCCAGATATGCGAGTATGGAACCGAGGATCGGGCTGAGGCAGGGAGAAATCATCAACCCCGAAACAAGTCCCAATAAGAGGGCGGACAAATAATTCCTTTTTTTAATCTGGGGAACCTTCAGATGCAAACCTATGTCAAAATGGAACAGGTCGAACATCGCCAGCCCAAAAACAACTATGACCAGCCCGGCCATTAAATTTACCAGCGGATTGGAACTGATTTTTCCGAAGAAACTGCCGGTCAATACCGCCACTACCCCCAGGGAAGAATAGGTAAGCGCGACCCCGGTGACATAACACAAGCTTAAGCAAAACCCCTTGACCTTCGAATTCTGCGCATTGCCGACAACATAACCTGCGCTCACCGGGATAAGCGGGTAAACACAAGGCGTAAGGCTGGCCAGGAACCCAGCGAGAAAGGCTACGATAAAATCAACCGGACTTCCCGACAACTGCATCGATCCACCTCAAATATGGCCTATCCCCGGAAATTACCGGGACGGCGATTATCTCCGGAACATCATAACTATGCAGGGATTTCACCAGCTTGATCAACTTTGCCAGTTTTTCCTTCCTGGTTTTGATGATCAGAAGCGACTCGCTGGCCTTCTGGACCTTCCCTTCCCAGAAAAACAGGGAATCCACCTTGCTTGCGATATTAACGCAGGCAGCGAGCTTTACGCTTACCAGCGCGGATGCGATCTTGCGCGCTTCTTTATTATTGCTGGCGGTGATAAAAACAATGATATGCATGGTCCCAAACCTATCCTGCGTTCAAAGGGCAAACCGTGGATAATTCAATAAATTCATTATATAGGGATTGGATTGAATTTCAAGGGGATTGTTGAAGAACTAAAACAGGGACTGTTTTAATCTTTCCTGGCTTCTTCCCGAACCAAGTAAAGCCAGGATATCTTTAAGCATCGGGTCGGTAAGCGTGCCGCTGCTTTCCTCCATCTTTAATATAGCCGCGATACAGGAGAATAGCCCCTCCTTCTCCTTTTCCAGATCTCCCTTAAAGAGGCTGGCGGCAAAATATTCCCTCAAGCGCTCTTTGGACGGTAATATTCCCGCCCTCACCAGGTGCTCTATATCAAAACGCTCCTGCCGCAAATTTATGCTCCGCAGGTTATCAAGGGGGAGGTCCCTCATGCTCATCTTAAAGTTATCCAGCGAGGAGGC
>JAQUKF010000103.1 GCA_028719265.1 Candidatus Omnitrophota bacterium | reverse complement strand
CAGTAATAAAGTAGTAAAAGTATATAAAACAGCCAGGAAGGACAGTTATGAAGGTCATATCCAGTGATATTATAGTAGATTCCGCGGGAGCCAGGGTCATAAGATTATCTTTGGCTGCTCCTGAGATTAGCCGGAAGGCAAAGGCCGGACAGTTCGTCGTTGTAATGGTTTGTGAGAAAGGGGAGAGGGTCCCGCTTACTATCGTTGATGCGGACCCGGCCTCAGGCGCCGTTACGCTTATCTTCCAGGAGGCGGGATTTACCACCAGGCTTCTTGGCAGGTTGAACGCGGGAGACAGCTTGTATGCTTTAGTCGGTCCGCTTGGACATCCTACTGAGATTAAAAAGTACGGTAAGGTGATTTTGGTCGGCGGAGGCGTGGGGATAGCCGAGATATTGCCGGTGGCCCGGGCCTTGAAGGAGGCCGGTAACCATATTACCGCTATCCTTGGTTGCCGCAACAAAGAGCTGCTTATACTTGAGGATGAGCTTAAGAACGCCTCGGATGAACTTTATATCATGACCGATGACGGCTCTTATGGCAGGAAGGGCTTTACCACCGATATGTTGAAAGAGCTTTTGGCCGGGGATAAATATGACCTGATCTATTCGGTCGGCCCTATCCCCATGATGAAAATGACGGCCCTGGCCAGCAAAGAGTATAACGTCAAGACCCTGGTTTCGCTCAACGCCCTGATGGTCGATGCTACCGGCATGTGCGGTTGCTGCCGGGTAAGCGTAGGAGGAGAGGTGAAATTCAGCTGTGTCGATGGTCCGGATTTTGACGGACACGCGGTAGATTGGGAGGAGCTTGAAAAGAGGAACCGGGTTTATAGCCCACAGGAAGAGCACATCTGTAAACTTTCCTCGCTGCCTTAAACTATGAAAAAAGAACCGGTAAAGGTCAGAGAAGCAGACCCGGAAACAAGGATAGGCAATTTTGAAGAAGTAGTTAAAGGGTATTGCGAAGAAGAGGCCCTTGCGGAAGCCTCCAGGTGCCTGCAGTGCGCCAATCCTCTTTGCACGGGAGGCTGTCCGGTAGGTATCGACATAAAGAAGTTTATTTACCACATTACTCAAAAGGATTACCGCGCGGCCTACCTTACAGTCAGGGAGAAGAACAATTTTCCTTCCATATGCGGGAGGGTCTGCCCGGCCGAATACCAGTGCCGCAAGAGCTGTGTTTTTACCAAGAAAGGCTCTCCTTTCGCCTCGGAACAGGCCATCAACATACATTTCCTGGAGCGTTTCGTGGGGGATTACGGAAAAGATAACAACCTGGATGTCCCGGAAGAGAAGGATGGCGAGCTTAGCGGGCTTAAGGTGGCGGTGGTCGGCTCAGGGCCTGCCGGATTATGCTGCGCCGGGGAATTAGCGCGCAAAGGGGTGAAGGTCGATATCTTCGAGAGCCTGCACAAGACGGGCGGCGTATTAAGATACGGGATCCCTCCTTTCAGGCTTCCCTGGGATGTCCTGGATTCTGAAGTGAATTACCTTAAGAAGCTGGGGGTCAATTTCATCACCAATTTCCTTGTAGGCAAAGCCAAAACCGTCAAGGAATTGTTCGAAGAAGGCTATTCCAATGTTTTTCTGGGGCTCGGCGCAGGGGTGCCGTCCTTTCTTAAGATAAAAGGCGAGAACCTTTGCAACATTTATTCCGTAAATGAATTCCTGACCAGGGTCAATCTTATGTCCGCATATAAATTCCCTGAATTCCACACGCCGGTCAACATAGGCAGGAATGTCCTGATAGTCGGAGGGGGCAATACCGCCATGGATGCCGCCAGGGTCGCCTTGAGACTGCAAAAGATCAATGGTTTCAGACCTAATACCACGGTTATTTACAGGCGAACGGAAGTGGAGATGCCTGCCAGGCGTCTTGAGATAGAGCATGCCAAGGAGGAAGGGGTGAAATTCGAATTCCTGGTGCAGCCGAAAGAATTTACCGGGGACCAGCGCGGGTTCGTCAGGAAGATGCTTTGCTTAAAGTCTAAGCTGGGTGAGCCCGATAGCTCAGGCAGGAGGAGGCCGGTGATTATAGAAGGCAGCGAATTCGAGCTTGATTGCGATATGTGCGTTATCGCGGTAGGGTTAAAAGCCAACCAGATATTAATCAATGCCACCCCGGAATTAAAGACGGATAAGAACTCCGATTTGGTAGTTGACCCCGAGACTATGGAAAGTTCGGTCAAAGGAGTATATGCCGGAGGGGATATTGTGGGCGGAGAAGGTACGGTAATAGAGGCTATGGGGATGGCCAAGAAAGCCGCCCGCTCCATAATTTATAATACTTGACATTTGCTTTTCGGGTATTAATATATTAAGAATACGTTTTTAAAGAGCCGTAAATCCTTGCAAAGGCGCAGGGCAGAGGCTTCGCGATTATAATAAGGTTGGAAGACAAAGACGTCTGAGAGCTTAAGGACGTCTATTTTTTTTAAGGTTAACTGCCTTATTTTTAGGCATATTCTGATTAAATATCAGCAGGAGGACATCAATGATTCAATGGCCAAAGACAAATGACGCTCTGGGGACGGTAAACAGGGGTAATCCCTGCGAAAGCGGCCTGTGTACGCTTTGCCGGGTGGATTGCGTTGGTAAATGTGAAACCTGGCTTTCCAGCTTGAAGGGGAGGAAACTTTTATATCCCCGTGATTACAGCTTTACTACCGCCGGCAGCGCAAATACGACGCATTTAGGTGTTTCCTATAATTCGCTGCGTATCAACGGTTATAATTACGGCGCTTACGGGCTTCCCAAGGGCCTGTCGGATTCCGAAGATGAGTGTATTTTCCCGAATGTGAATATTGAAGGGGAGTTCGGCCAGGCGGTCAGGACTAAATTCAGGGTCCCGGTAATGACCGGGGCGCTCGGTTCCACTTTCGTGGCGGCCAAATACTGGGAATCTTTTGCCACCGGCGCAGCCCTGGTAGGCGTGCCGATTGTTGTCGGAGAAAATGTGGTGGGTATAGACAAGCAGGCTGAGATCAAAAACGGCAGGGTTATCAAGGCCCCGGAACTGGACAGGAGGATCGAGACCTTCCTGCGTTATTATGACGGTTACGGAGCTATCCTCGTGCAGATGAACGTGGAGGATACGCGCAACGGGGTAGCCGAATACGTGATCGAGAAATACGGCGACAAGGTTATTATAGAATTGAAATGGGGACAGGGGGCAAAATGCATCGGCGGGGAAATACAGGTAACCAGCATCGAATACGCCCAGTTCCTTAAAAAGAGGGGTTATGTGGTTGATCCGGATCCAACCCTGCCTGAAGTGCAGGATGCCTTTAAGGCCGGGGCGATCAAGTCTATCGCCCGTCACAGCCGCCTCGGCTATACCAGTCTTTCTTCCGAGAAGCAGGTGGAGGAAAACTTCATGAAGGCGGTAAAATATCTGCGCAAGATAGGCTACAAGAGGATATCGTTAAAGACAGGTTCATACGGCATGGAAGCATTGGCCATGTCTATCAAATATGCCTCTGAAGCCAAGCTTGACCTGTTGACCATCGACGGTTCAGGCGGCGGTACGGGGATGAGCCCGTGGAATATGATGGAAACCTGGGGCGTGCCGTCCATATTGCTGCATGCCAAGGCGTATGAATACGCGGAGATATTGCGTAAAAAAGGCAAGAAGGTAGTGGATATGGCTTTTGCCGGCGGCCTGGCCCGCGAGGACCATATATTCAAAGCTTTGGCATTAGGCGCCCCTTATACAAAATTGGTATGTATGGGACGCGCCTTAATGATCCCCGCGTATCTCGGTTCGAATATCGAAGGGGCCCTGGATCCCGCGGTAAAGGCAAAAGTGAACGGCAGCTGGGATAAGCTTCCAGCCTCGGTAGCCGAATTAGGCTCGACAGCCGAGGAACTCTTCGCCGGATACTATGATCTGCAGAAGAAGGTGGGTAAGGATGAAATGAAGAATGTGCCCTTGGGGGCAGTCGCCTTCTGGACGCTGGCGGATAAGCTGGCTGCGGGGGTGCAGCAGTTGATGGCGGGGGCGAGGAAATTCACCCTCAAGGCGATCAACCGCGACGATATATTCTCGGCAAACCGTC
>JAQUKF010000102.1 GCA_028719265.1 Candidatus Omnitrophota bacterium | reverse complement strand
CCTCCTTACGTTAAATATGCCGTTACCAAGGCTCAGGAGGTAGGGTTGAATATAACTGAAGATGACCTGCTGCGCAAAACAAGCATAGGCCAGATATTGGACAGGAATCCTCCTTATGTATATCAGAGTATGCCTTTGAAAGATATCCTGGATGTTTTTACCAGGAGCAATTACCATACTTATCCGGTGGTGAATAAAGAAAAGAAACTGAAAGGGGTGATTACGATCGAGGGTATAAGGGGGTCTTTTGCCCATAGCGAAATGGGCAGCCTGGTCATCGCCGATGACATAATGGAGCCGGTCATCCCCGGCAAGATATCCGTGGATTCTTCTCTCCTGGAAGCAGAAGAGCTTATCAACAGATATAATGTAGATTACCTGCCTATAGTCGATTCCGGTTCCGTACTGTTGGGTTTTATGGAAAAGGAAGCCATCGACAAATTTATTTCCTCAAAGCTTATCGAAGCCGAGAAAAAAGTAGCCTCCATGGGTTAAAAATTTTCCTTGAATATTACCGGAAAAGTGCTATATTTGTTTTGTGAACAAGTGTTCATAAATTAGACAGTTGTTTATTAAAATAACTACGATGAATAGAAAAGAGAGAGACAGGCAGCTTCGCAGATCCGACATTCTTAAAGCGGCAGAGCACATATTTGCCTTAAGGGGATACCATAAAGCTACAATAAGGGCTATTGCAAGGGCGGCGCAATACGCCAGTGGTACCGTATATCTCCACTTTAAAGACAAGGAAGATCTTTATTTCGCCTTATTCGAGGAAAAGATCAGATGCCTTCTATCCATGCTTGCGGAGAAGATCCCAAAGGAGGGAGGGGAAGGGAATAAGCTTAAGGCCTTTGTAGAGCAGTCCCTGTCTTTTTTCGAACAAAACCAGGATTTCTTCCGTATTTATATATCGGAAGGCGACATCTTGTTGTCGGAAGTAAAAATATTAAAATCTTCCATCAGCCAGCAATTTAAAAGTTATACCGAGAGGTTGATCAAGCAGGCCCAGGACCAGGGGGTTATCAGCAGGGACTTTTCCTCAAGGCAGGCAACCGAGGTGTTCTTTGCTATTTTAAAGACCGTTGTTGTCGAATGGTTAAAAACCGGAAGCGGCAGCCTTGTTAATTTATCCGGTATCATTCTCAGGTATTTTTTAAACGGTACCGCAAAATAGGCGATCTTTTTGACATTTATCCAGATAGCCGGTGAAGCTGCTTGATGGGGTTAGGAAATAACGAAACCTTTATATTATGAACCTATGTTCATATCATGATTTTATGTTCATAAAACTGGAGCTGTTAAGCTGAATGAGGCAAGGCGGGTAATGAGGAAATTCTCATTCTTTATTATAACATTATTTATTGCAATAAGTTTTGTCTTTAATTCAACCTTTGCGGATGATCTTTCCGACAGCCCGATCCTGCGTTTGGATCTGGATTCCGCTGTCAAGATGGCTTTGGATAGCAGTGAAGATTTAAAAATAAAGGACAGGGAGGTGGGGAAGAGTGAAGGAAAATATGGGGAGGCCCGCTCCGGGATGTTTCCCCATATCAATGCCGAATCCACTTTTCTTTACAATATAGATTATCCTAATTCTATGAACCTGGGGGATTATGACAGCATATCCGGGTTGACAGCTTCTCAGTTGATATGGTCTTTTGGCAGGGTGATGTACGCGGTCAATTCGGCGAAGAAGGCCGTTGAAGCCAGCAGGTTTAGCCGGGAGGCGGGGAAATTGGAGATTATCTATAGCGCTAAATTGAGTTATTACAGTAACTTACTTGCCAGGAATGCGTTATCGATAACTGAAAGCTCATATGCCAACGCCCTTGAGAACAAAAAGCTGCTGGGAGAGCGTTCGTATGGCGGACGCAGCCCCAGATACGAGATATTAAGGATGGATACGGATGTGGCCTCGCGGGTACCGACTGTAAACGAAGCGCGGGCCCAGTTCGGCACCTCCACCGAAACCTTGAAGAAAATAGCCGGCATAGATCCTCTCAACAGGATCGAATTGACCGATGACTTCAGCGAGGATTATGGAGAACTCGATTACGATATGCTTGTAAATGCAATGTATGAATATGAGCCGTCATTAAAAAGCCTGGCGAAATATATCGAATCGGCAGATTCTAACGTGAAGAGTAAATACGCAAGTTTTCTTCCTACTGTTTCAGGTTTTACCTCCTGGGATTACCTCGGCGCGCCGAGCAGCTCTATGCTGAACGGTAATGAAACCGGCAGCTATGCCTTTGCGGGAGTCAAGATCAGCGTGCCTATCTGGGAGGGCGGGGAAAAGCAGGCGCAGTTAAGGCAGGCGCGCATGGATAAAGAGATAGCCATGCTGCAGAGGAAGAGATCGGAGAAGGACCTGCTTTTGGCGTTAAAGAAAGCCTCTTTGGAATACCGGCAATACAGGGATAACCTGAAGGCCAATATGGAAGCGGTGCGGCTGGCCGAGGAATCATACAGGCAGACGCGGGACATGTTTGCAGCCGGGCAGGTTGATCTTACCGATTTGAACGATTCCGAACTGCTCCTGACCAACCAGAGGCTGAATAAGGAGCTGACCCTTTTTAATATCAATGTTACCCTGGCTAGAATCGAGAAATTGATCGCCGGGCATTATGACAAGAAAAATACCAACAGGAAAACTTAAATTGAGAAAAATAGGATATTTAGTAATAATACTGGTCGGTTTATTTTCGGTCCTGGCCACTATAGAATCGGTCAAGGATAAGCGCGCCAGGCATATAGAAAGCTTTGTTTCAGAATGGACTGATCAAGGCAAGCCTGTAACCGCAAGCAGGATAAAGAGCGCCGAGGTGCCGGTATATACGAAGATCACGCTTATCGTCAAGCAAGACAAGGAGGCCGCAGGTTTTGTGACCGCGGATATCAAAGATAAGCTTGCGAAGGGCCAGGAGATATACCTGCGGGACGGCGGGACTGTATGCGGGAAGGTCTCGAAGGTAAGCCGGGACCTGGATGTAAATACCGGTATGTATGCGGTGGAGGCAGGATTCGACAATCTGGATTCTCCTGCCGGCTCCATGCTGCCGGTACTCGTTTTAACAGGGATACTTAAGGATGTGCTGGTAGTCCCTAACAGTGTTATCGATATATCCGGAGATAATTATTCTCTATGGAAGATTGAAGACGGCAGGGCCGTGAAGGTGAGCATCAAGATCGGCCGGCGCGATGGTTACGGGACGGTCGTCAAAGAAGGGTTAGGTTCCGGGGACCTGGTGGTTTACACCGGGCAGAGTATTCTAAAAGAAGGCGATAAAGTGAATATTGTTGAAGAGAAAAACACTTCAGCTGATACAGGCAACGGAGCAGGGGAAGAATGATCGATTTTTTCGTAAAACATAAGATAACTACAATCATGTTCGTTCTGGTGTTTGTGGTTTTGGGTATCTATAGTTATTCAAACCTCCTGGTAGAGAAATTTCCCAAGATCGACTATCCGATAGTTACCGTATCCATCGAATACGCCGGGGCCACCCCCCTGGAGATAGAAACCCTGGTGGTAAAGAAGGTGGAAGACGCGGTCTCCGAGATTTCCGAGATCAAGAAGATGAAGAGCAAGTCTTACGACAGCCTGGGATTTGTCTCTATCGAGTTCCTGCTTTCGGCGGATGTCAACGTAAAATCCATCGAGGTAAAGGATAAGGTGGATGCGATATTGAACGACCTGCCTGATGGCATCAAAAAACCCGTGATCGAAAAATACGATCCCCTGGTCCAGCCGGTATTGGACCTGGTCCTTTCCAGCGATTCCATAGATGTGCGCCAGCTTTACGAATACGCCGATAAGACCTTAAAAACGAAATTTGCCTCTATTGCCGGAGTGGCCAAGGTGGATGTATATGGCGGCAGGAAGCGTCAGATCAACGTGCGGCTTGACCCGATGCTTATGAAACAGCACTATATCTCTATCGGCGAAGTGATCAGCCAGATGCTTGCCAAGAACAAGAATATCCCGGCCGGTGATCTGGAGAAAGGCTTTAATTCGCTTAAGGTAAGGTTCATCGGGGAGTTCCAGGATGTTGGGGAGAT
>JAQUKF010000101.1 GCA_028719265.1 Candidatus Omnitrophota bacterium | reverse complement strand
GCGGTAAATGCGAGAGTTGTTACTACAGGCAAAAAGGTTTTAGCGAGCTGGGTTTGATTGATCCGGCAGGAGAATTATGAAAGGCAGGATTTCCGAAGTTTTTGACAGCGTGCAGGGCGAAGGCCTGTATTTGGGGGAGAAGCAGATCTTCGTGCGTTTCTTTGATTGTAACCTGAAGTGCAGCTTTTGCGATACCAAGCTCAATCATTTCATGGAGTATGAACCGCAGGAGCTCTTTAAGGAGATAAAACTTTACCGCAACAGGTATCATTCCATTTCTTTTACCGGAGGTGAGCCGCTCCTGTGCAAGGATTTTCTGAAGGAGATATTGAAGCTCACCAGGAAGCACGGCCACAGGCATTACTTGGAAACAAACGGTACCCTGGCCTCCGAGTTGGAAGAGATCATCGAGCACATAGATATTGTGGCGATGGATTTGAAATTGCCAAGCTCTACCGGGTTGGGGGCATTTTGGGATGAGCACAGGAATTTCCTGAAGGTAGCCAGCCGCAAAGAAGTATTTTTAAAGACGATCATCTGCGAGGGGACAAAAGAGGATGATCTCAAGCAGGCGCTGAAGTTGATCAAAGAGGTGAGCCCGGCGACCATCCTGATCCTGCAGCCGAACAGCTATGAAAACCACGGAGCGCTGAACAACAAGCTGTCGCGCTTTAAGGAGATTTGCGGACAGGAGAAGGTCACCGCCTGTGTTATACCACAAATACATAAAATAACGGGAGTAAAATAAATGAAGAGATCCAGTTACGAGGGATTGCAGGAGAAAGTAAGGCAGCTAAAGACCCCGGAGATCGAGGTTTGGCTTAATCAGTATCCGGATAAGGTCTATACTATCAAGCTCGACATACCGGAATTTACCTGTATCTGCCCGAAGACCGGCTTGCCGGATTTTGCGACCATCCGTGTAGAATACTCTCCGGCCAAATTCTGCGTGGAGCTTAAGTCTTTCAAGATGTACACGATATTTTACCGTAACATCGGGATATTTCATGAGCATCTGGTAAACAAGATGCTTGAGGATCTCGTCAAGGTGGTTAATCCGCGCTGGATGAAGATCGAGGGAGTATTCAATCCCCGCGGAGGAATTACCACAACCGTATGCAGGGAGTATAAATCAAAATGAGAAAGATAAAAGCAGAGAAAATAGCCAAGGCTGTTACGGAATTAGTCAGGCAATCAAGCTTTTTCTTGCGCGGAGATGTTCTGTCAGCCCTGCGCAGGTCTTATTCCTCTGAAAAGAATCCCAGGGCAAAGAAGATGCTCAAGGCTATCCTTGATAATGCCTCAAGTGCCAGAAGGAAGAAGTTGGCTATATGCCAGGATACCGGCTTGCCGGTTGTATTTATGCAGATCGGCCAGGGTGTGGCAGTAACCGGGGATCTAAGATCGGCGATAAATAAAGGGGTTAAAGACGGGTACAAAAAATATTACCTGAGGGATTCCATTGTTATCGATCCTTTAGAAAGAGGCAAGCCCGGGTTTTCCTCTTGTGTGTTACATACTGATATAGTAAAGGGCGATAAGATAAAATTGACGCTTTTGCCAAAAGGGTTTGGCTGTGAAAATAAATCACAGTTGAAGATGTTCAAGCCTACGGCGAGCATAGAGGAGGTTAAGGATTTTATCGTTAAGGTGGTGAAGGACGCCGGCCCTGATGCCTGCCCTCCATATGTCGTAGGTGTAGGTATCGGGGGGACTGCGGACCACGCCGGGGTAATGGCCAAGAAGGCATTGTTGCGCAAGATCTCATCCGGGAAATCCGAATTGGAGAGGGATTTGTTGAAGCGGATAAACAAGATCGGGATCGGGCCGATGGGCTTGGGTGGGGAAAATACCGCTTTGGCCGTACACATCCAGACTTATCCCACGCATATCGCCGGACTGCCGGTAAGCGTGAATATCAGCTGTCATGCCTTAAGAAGCGCGTCGGTAACTTTATGAAAAAGATAAATTTGTCTTCGACTTTAAATGTATTTGAATCGTTGAAAGCGGGTGAGGAAGTTGCTCTTAGCGGAGTGATATACACTGCGCGGGACCAGGCGCACAAGAGGCTGACCGAGTCGATTAAAGGCGGCAAGCCTCTGCCGATCACATTAAAGGGCGCGGTTATCTATTATTGCGGGCCAACGCATACCCCTAAGGGCAGGGCGATCGGTTCCTGCGGGCCAACTACCAGCTCGCGCATGGATAGCTTTACTCCTTTGCTGCTTGCCAGAGGATTAAAGGGGATGATCGGCAAAGGCAACAGGGCAAAAGAGGTAAGAGAGGAGATCAAGAAATATAAGGGAGTGTATTTTATCACCTATGCCGGATGCGGAGCGTTTTTAGCCGGCCACGTCAAGAAATCCAAGGTGTCTGCTTACCGGGACTTGGGGCCGGAGGCAATAATGAAGCTGGAGGTTAAAGATTTTCCTTTGATCGTCGCAATTGATTCCAGGGGGAAAAGCATTTTTAAGGAACAGACATTTAAGAAATGATTTAACAAAGGAAGGCATTTATGGTTAGGATCGATGGGCGTGGTTTGGATAAAATAAGAAAAGTTACGATAACCCGGGATTATATTAAATACCCGGAGGGTTCCTGTCTTATCGAGTTAGGAAATACCAAGGTAGTCTGTACTGCTTCGGTTGAGGAGAGTGTCCCGCCGTTCTTGAGGAATTCGGGTACAGGGTGGGTTACCGCCGAGTACGGCA
Organism: Candidatus Omnitrophota bacterium; assembly: GCA_028719265.1. GTDB lineage: Bacteria > Omnitrophota > Gorgyraeia > Gygaellales > Profunditerraquicolaceae > UBA6249. The sequence goes on along the minus strand of JAQUKF010000101.1, from coordinate 1,461 downwards.
TGCTTCCGCGTTCATGCGGCAGCCGCATCCCGCGCGGAAAGGACTCCGGCCGCACCTATGAAATACAAAGACTGATCGGCAGGTCGCTTAGGTCGGTTACCGAGATGAAATACATGGGAGAGCGCACTGTGTGGATCGACTGCGATGTCATACAGGGGGATGGCGGTACGCGCACCGCTTCGATCACCGGAAGTTTTATCGCCCTGGTAGATGCCTTGCATAAGATCAAAAAAGAAGGGAAGATCGAGCGGGTGCCGGTATTGGACTATATCGCCGCCACCAGCGTAGGAATACTCAATGACAAGATGATCCTGGATCTATGTTATGAAGAAGATTCCAAGGCAGAGGTAGATATGAATGTGGTGATGACCGGAAAAGGCGAATTTATCGAGGTTCAGGGTACTGCCGAACGCCGGCCGTTTTCCAAGGAAAAAATGGATGTGCTGTTGGATTTGGCCAGGAAAGGGATCGAAGAGCTTTTCAGTGTCCAGAGAAAGCTGGTAGGGGATATCTTGTCCAAATGATAAAGCTGGTAGTCGCAACAAGGAATAAGAAGAAGCTTAGAGAGATAAAAGATATCCTGAAAGGGATAAAGATAGAGTTGGTTTCTTTAGATAGCTATGAAGATGTTCCTCGCGTACTTGAGAACGGCAAGAGTTTCCAGGAGAATGCGGTAAAGAAAGCCGTAAAGATGGCGCGTTTTACCGGCGAGCTTTGCCTGGGTGAGGATTCAGGTCTGTGTGTGGATGTCTTAGACGGGGCGCCGGGGATATATTCCGCCCGTTTTTCCGGCAGGGATAAAAGCGACCTGAAGAATAACCTCAAGCTTTTAAGGCTGCTGAAAGGGTTGCCTCAGAAAAAGAGGAAGGCGTATTATGTCTGCGCTGTTGCCCTGGCTGATAAAAGCGGCCTGCTGGGAGTAGTGGAAGGCAGATGTTCCGGTTTGATTGCCTTTGAGCCTAAAGGGAGCGCGGGTTTTGGTTATGATCCGTTATTTTATATCCATAAGCATAAGAAAACATTCGCTCAGCTTGGCGAGAAGATAAAGCACAAAATGAGCCACCGTTATCACGCTTTAAAGAAGGCAAAGCAGGTTGTCCGTAAATATATTGTTAACCGCCTGGCGTGTTGATATAATTGAAACTTCGATACATTTGATTTGATACGGGGCGTGGCTCAGCTTGGCTAGAGCGCTTGCTTTGGGAGCAAGAGGTCACAGGTTCAAGTCCTGTCGCCCCGAATTAAGCTTAGCGAGCAGATGATTTATGGAGCCGAAAGGCGGCATAAATCATAGATCGAAGGTTGTCTGCGAGCTGATCCCGTTATCTGCGAGTGGTACTTTGATACAGTGCTTCAAAGTACCGCGAAGCGCAACGTAAGTCATTGTGCGAATTAATCCCGCCGATTCCTGGCGGGAGGATATATATGTTTTATGCGCCTGTAGCTCAATTTTAATGAGCA
>JAQUKF010000100.1 GCA_028719265.1 Candidatus Omnitrophota bacterium | reverse complement strand
TTCGCTTTGGAATAATCGGGCGTGACAAAATGAAAAAGGTCGTCCGGCTTATGCGAATTCTCAAAAGATAAAAGGCACTGCGCTACCGCCGGCCTGGTCTTCGGGATGGCATAATATGTTTTTCTCCTTCCCATAAGCTCACAGTACACCTTCATCACCACATCCGCAAGCGAGGTGGATTTACTCACCTGTCCCCGGCTGTAAAGATAATCCTGCATCTTCTTGATATAGGAAAGCATTGCCGGTTCCTTGAATACTTGTCCTTCCTTATCCTGCGCCTCCAGGATAAAATACACACTGTAAGTACCCCCGAAGTGCCTATTCAATACAGTATCCGCGATGCGGATGGGATGGCGCCTGGCAAACCATTTAGTGGGGTTATCGTTGACGCGTATCCTGGTTATACCGTAAACCGACAGTGCCGCGACAGCCACGGTAAGTAAAAGGAATATCTTCCAGCGCCGTACGGTCAGGCGCCCCATACCTACCAGGAACCGGGAAAGCAACCCTGCGCTCAACTCCTCATGCGTGGCGCCAAATCCTTCCAGATGTTTTTCCTTCAATACAGCCACATAAGCGGGAATAAAAAGCACGGTGGTAAACCAGGCTATAGCCACTCCCGCGGCCACGAATATCCCAAAAACCTGTATGGGCGGTATGGGGGCGAAAGAAAGCGAGAAAAAACCGGCTATGGTGGTAATGGAGGTGAACAGGTTAGGGATAAACAGCGTCTTGAGTACCCCGGAGACAGTCTTATTCTTATCATGGGTCTTTTTATACTCTTCAAATAAATCGCTCAATATGTGAATGGAATCGAGTACGCATATAGGCAGCAGGAAGATCGGAATCATCGAACTCATGATATGTATGGGGAACCCCAGACCGACCATCAGCCCCATGGTCAACAAGACCACATCCGCCGCCATCAGTATGGGAACCAACACCAGTATGAAATTCCTGAAAAACCAGTACATCAGCAGAAAAATCACCAGGATAGCCAGCGGCGCGCATATACCCATCTGCACGAACATCTCTTTGCCGAACGCGTCCTCCGCCAGGGGCAGGCCGGCAAGATAGTAACGCTCCTCTTCCCCGCCATACTGCTTCAATATCCCCTGGATAGCCAAAGATACTCTATAACTCAAGTTCTTTTCCCTAATCGGCACATATATGCATAACGCCTTGGCATCCTGTGAAATAAGGGTATTGTAAAATAAAGGGTTGGCCAGCGCCCTTTCCCTGATGCGCGCGGCCTCCTCGCTGCTGTAAGGAGGTTTGCCCATCAGCCAACTGAAACTGACCTCTCCGGGGCCTGCCTGCTGGATATCATCCTTATTGCCCAGGCTCATCAGCTCGTATGCCGCCACCCCGTCGATATTCTTTATCTTACGGGTAATACCGTAAACCTTCTCCAGCGTAGAGGGATTAAATACCCCTTGTTCATTCTGCTCGTCAACCACACCCAGAACGATATAATCGTGGAGAGAAAATTCCTTCTTTACTTCTTTGTGGAAAACGCGCACGAACTCTTTCTCAGAGAGCATGTTCTCCGGATCGGTATCTATTTTTATTTTTAGGAACTGCAGGCAGGCCAGGATGGTAAGCAGCAGGGACACCCCGAAGATTATCTTGGGCTTGCGCAGGGCGAAATTCACCATTCTCTCGAACATATCAACCGCTCCTCACGTGCAATGCCGCAAGTAATTCTCCGGTTATAACGGACGGCAGGCGGCAGCACGGTTTTCTCTCTATATGTATGCGCAATGTCCTGTTATTCTTATCGCGGTTCGGCATATATTTTCAACAAGGCCTTCAATAAAAAAACAGAATAAGGCAATGTCAAAAGGCAAGAATTGATTCTGCGGCGGAAAGCACATCCTCGACACTGATCGCCTTAAGACAGGCAAACTCTTTACGGCAATTATGCGCCAGGCATTGGATACAACCAACATCCTTATGTAAATATGCGTCTCTCTTGCCTATCGGCCCCCAGCGCCGCGGGCTTAAGCCCGGTTGATTTCGGCCGAAGATGGAGATTACCGGGACCCCCAAACTGGAAGCGATATGCACGGGTCCGGAATCGTTGGAAATGAACAGCGAACACCTCTTTAGCACGCTGGCCAGATTGCTGACCGAAGTTTTCCCGGAAAGGTTTATAGCCTGCGCGCCTATCTTGCGGGCAACCAGGCCCGCCAGGGTGGTATCCTTGGGCCCGGATAAGATCAGGACCTTGAAGTTATGCCGTCTGGCCAGGATCCCGGCAACATGCGCGAAGTTATCCTGCGGCCAGATCTTCGACGGGCAGCTTGCCCCTGGATTAACCGCCAGCAGCCTATCCGTTTTTTTGATGCCGCAAGCGGCAAAGAATTCATCAACCCACTTTTCTGATTCCGGCCTTATCGGGATAAAGAGCTCCCGCGCGTCACCTTCTACGCCCAGTTCCTTAAGCAGGTCCAGGTTATATTCCGCTTCATGCATCAAGCCCTGCTGTTTAGTGTGGGCTCTTTTCAGGTTATTGAGAAAACCGAACTTGCGGTCATATCCCAACCGGCGCGGGATGCCCGCCAGAAAGGTCAAAATATGCACGCGGTTGGCGGGATGAAGGATCACCGCCAGGTCAAATCTTTTCTTCCTTAAATAACCGGCGAATTTAAGGGAACGCACCCAGCTTCTATGCTTGCCGTCTTTGTCGTAAATTATGACTTCATCCAGATAGGGGTTGCCCTCTACGATATCCCTGGCGTAAGGAGAAACGAGCATGGAAATATAGGCCTGCGGATATTTTTGCCTCAAGGCCTTGATTACCGGGGTAGATAACAATACGTCGCCTATGCGGTCGGTGCGCACGATCAGTATTCGCCGGAACGAACCGGCGGCATCCAAAGGATTGCCGCCTGTCCTTCCTTCGAGAAAACCTTTTAACCGCCCGAAAACCTCATCGGCCTTAACGCAAGACATGCATGCCAGCGTAGAAAAACGGCAGGATGCTTTATTGCACGGCCGGCAGAATATATCTTTCTTGAAAACTATACTGTTCTTAGACCATGGACCGTACTTGTTTTCATCCGTAGGCCCGAATACCGCGGCGACCGGAACATCCAGGTAACTCGCCAGGTGCATTACCGCGCTGTCATTGGTAATTAAAAGACGCACCCTTTTAAGCAAAGCCGCCAGTTGGCCCATGGAAGTCATGCCGCAGAAATCAACGGCCTTGCCGCGGGATTCCCTGCGTATATATTCGCATACCTCCTTATCCGCGTTATCCCCTACCAGCGCTATATCCCAGCCTTCGCCCGAGAGTAAATCGCAAAGCTTCAGGAATTCCCGCCTGTCCCAGCGCTTGATATGGCTTCTGGCTCCCGGCGAAAGCACGATCAACTTTTCCCCTTTTCCGAATCCGTTCCTCTCAAGCAGGGAAACCGCATAGTTCTCGTCTTCACGGCTGATAAAAAGCGAATCCCTCCCGGTCTTTCCCGGAGTCAAGTAACCAGGGCCAGCCCAAAACAAATGCCTGTCCTTCATATGCCTCAAGCTGCGGGGCACAATGCGCAACGGGGAAGTTTTTCTTCTGGCGGAAAGCAAGACTCCAAGCATGCTGTTGCGTAAATCGATGACCATGTCAAACCGTTCCCTGTTCAAAGAAAAGAACAGCCTCGCCTTATCCCTGAATCCGGCGTGTTTATCAAAAAGAAATACTTTTTTTATCCGGGGGTTCTTAGAAAATATCTCGCTCGGCCTCTCGGGGACAAGACAGCTGATCTCGGCATCGGGATACCTCTCCTTGAGCACATCCAGGACCGGCAGGGTCAAAATACAATCACCTATATTGCTTAAGGTAATAAAGAGTATTTTCATGCTTTCCTGGTTTTCCTGGCCTCTGCCAGCACCTCTTCGGGAACGACCGCCTTCATGCAGCGGTTATCGCGGCAATGCACCTTATAGCAAGGGATAGAACAGCCTACATCTTTATGCAGGATGATTACGTTGTTATCCGGATACGGCCCGGTAATTGCCCTGGCTGTCGGGCCGAATATGGCGATTATTTTTTTTGCCCCTACGGCGTTGGCGATATGCAGCGGACCGGTATCGGCGGTAACGAATAAATCCGCCCTCTTGGATAAAGCGGCCAGGTGTTTTATATTAAATACGCCGCAGGCAACCAGCGGCTTCTCCTTCATCGCCCCTTTTATCTTTTCGGCCAGCGGCA
>JAQUKF010000099.1 GCA_028719265.1 Candidatus Omnitrophota bacterium | reverse complement strand
GCATTTTTTTCTTGACAAATCCATTTTATAGGTTATAATTAAAAATGGAAACCATTTCCATTTATTATATTTATCAAGGATGGGCGATATATGCCAAGAGGGGAATGCAGGAGACAGGGTTGGTGGCACGGTAAATTCAGGGGCTGCGGCTACCGGATAACCTCCGGCAGGGAAGTCATATTGGATGTGCTTTCTAAGTCTAGCCAGCACTTAAGCGCGGAAGACATCTATATGAAAGTGCATACCAGATATCCCAATATAGGCTTAACGACTATTTATAGGACCCTGGATGTCTTGTCCAGTTTGGGCCTTATATTTAAATTCGATTTCGGGGACGGAAGGGCCCGCTATGAATTAGCCGAAGGGCCTAAAGGGGTGCACCATCACCACCATTTGATATGCACGCGCTGCAACCGGATTATCGATTACACGGATTTTATAGACGAGGAAGTAGAATTGCTTAATCAGACGGAAAAAGGCCTTTCCAGGAAATACGACTTTAAGATCACAAATCACCTGATCCAGTTTTACGGGTTATGCAGTAATTGCGCAAAGAAATAACAGGATATTTTTTTCTTAATTGATGAAAACGGTTTTCACTAACGATAAAGGAGGTTTGAGCTTATGCCGGGATTTGACGGGACAGGCCCCACGGGAAAAGGGCCGTTTAGCGGAAGGGGAATGGGGTATTGTGTGGTTAAATTGGATATTCAAGAGACTGAGAACGAAATGAACAGAGGAAAGGAGGTGTTTAACATGCCAAGAGGAGATGGAACGGGTCCGATGGGATTGGGGCCGATGACCGGAAGAGCGGCTGGTTTCTGCGCAGGATATTCTGCGCCTGGATATATGAATCCGTCCCCTGGAAGGGGTTATTTTGGCAGGGGAAGAGGATTTAATGCTCGATCGGCAGGCGGATATGGCCGCGGCGGAGGAGCAGGATGGCGCCACCGGTATTATGCCACGGGATTACCCGGCTGGCAAAGATTCCCGGCGGGGACGCCTGATTTTGAAGGAGCGTATCCTTATGCGCCTGAAATGACCCCGAAACAAGAGGCAGATATCTTGAGAAACGAAGCCGGCTTCTTGAAAAAGCAGCTGGAAGATATTCAGGTCCGTATTGAGACATTGGAAAAGATCCAGGAAGGAAAGAGCGAATAACCGATATGAGTGAGGGGGCAGGATGAAAATCCTGCTTCTTCACTCATATTATAATGAAAAGGAGTGATTATGCGTATAGCTATATCGACAGACGGAGATTCTGTGTCTGCCCATTTTGGCAGGTGTCCTGCTTTTACCCTTATTGATATCGAGAATGGAGAGTTGATCAAGAGGGTGGAGGTAGAAAATCCCGGACACCAGCCGGGAGCAATCCCTGAGTTCCTGCATAAGAAAGGCGCGAGTTGTATAGTTGCCGGCGGCATGGGGATGAGAGCGACTTCGTTCTTCGAGGAATATGGTATCAAGACGATCGTGGGAGTGAGCGGGAGGGTCGATGAAGTAATTGAGCAGCTTAAAAAAGGCACCCTGGAAGGCGGAGAGAGCCTTTGCAAACCCGGAGCAGGCAAAGGCTACGGATTGGAAAAGGAGGAGTGCGACCATCCTCATCAAGAAGACTGCGATCATTAAAAAGGAGCATAATTATGAGAATATGTGTTACTTCGGAAGGGGATAATTTGGAGGCAAAGGTGGATTCCCGGTTCGGCAGATGCCGCTATTTCATTATGACTGACCCTGATACTCTGGAATTTGAGGCTATCAGTAATCCGAATATTGAATCCATGGGAGGGGTCGGGATCCAGTCGGCGCAGCTGGTCAGCTCCAAAGAGGCCAAAGCTGTGCTTACGGGAAATGTGGGGCCTAATGCCTTTCAGACATTACAGGCGGCAGGAATAGAGGTTTTTACCAACATATCAGGTACGGTAAGAGAGGCAATTGAAAAATTCAAGAAAGGGGAATTTAAAGCGGTTTCCGGCCCAAGCGTAAGTTCGCATGCCGGTATGCCGAGCAGAAAAAATAATAGCGGGTAAATTTACGATAAAAGAGGAGATAATTAATCCAGGAGGTGTTGATATGCCATTCTTTGAACCGGTAGAGAAAATGGACCCCAAGCATGTAGATCTGGAAAGGGCAAGAAAGTCATTGAGGGAAGAGCTGGAGGCGGTAGATTTTTATCAGGAGAGGATCGACGCCACCACCGATGAATCACTAAAGAAGATCCTCGCGCATAATATGAACGAAGAGAAAGAACATACGGCAATGCTTATAGAATGGATCAGGAAGAACGATTCCGTACAGGATAAGATGTTCGATGAGCATGATTAAGAAGGAGGTTAATATGCCAAGGGGGAGAGGTTTTGGAAACGGCAGAGGCATGGGTAGAGGAAGAAGGGGCGGTTCGGGACCGGGAGGTAATTGCGTTTGCCCAAGCTGCGGAACCAAGGTTCCCCATCAACCAGGCACCCCATGCGCATTGATGGATTGTCCCAAATGCGGGATCAGGATGGTAAGGGAGTGAGGAGGTGGTCTTGGAAAAGGAAGTTCTTGAGAACTATAAGAGATATTTGGAAAGAGTCGCTTTCTACAGGAGCAATGGTTATGATCTGGAGAAGGAAAGAGATTTTATTATAGATAGATCTCTGCCTGTTTCCGGAGAGATTTTAGAGATCGGTACGGGCAAGGGGCATTTTGCGCTTGCTTTGGCAAAGCGCGGGTACAAACTGACAAGCGTGGATATCTCAAGGCAGGAGCAGGAAGTTGCCTCGTTGAATCTGCGGTATTTTGGCCTGGAAAAGCAAGTTACCCTCAGGACCGAAGACGCAAGGCATTTGAGCTTTCCGGATGGAAGCTTCGGGTCCATTTTTTCCGTCAATGTTTTTCATCATCTTGATAAACCGCGCATGGTATTGGATGAGATCATCCGCCTCTTGCGGCATGACGGTAAGGTGGTCTTAAGCGATTTTAGCGATAAGGGGCTGGAGATTATCAATGCCTGCCATGCAAACGAAGGCCGCAAACACGACCATATCAAATACTGCTTGAGTGAAGCAGAGGATTATTTTGTTTCAAAGGGATTTTATATCGACGAATGCCAAAGCCAAGTCCAGAGAATAATTATAGCCGAGAGGTCCAAGGCTCAGGCGGCATGATTATTTCGATTGCGAGCGGCAAGGGCGGGACGGGAAAAACAACGGTCGCGGTTAATCTGGCATTGTCCATAGATAATGTACAGTTCCTTGACTGTGATGTCGAGGAGCCCAATGCGCACATTTTCCTGAAACCCCAAATAAAAGAAGAGATAAAGGCTTATATTCCTGTCCCCGGGATCGATGAATTCAAATGTATTTATTGCGGAAAATGCGCTAAGGTATGTGTTTATAACGCCATAGCGGTGTTGCCTGGCAGGGAAGGTAAAAAGGGGTCGGTTTTGGTCTTTGAACAGCTTTGTCATGGCTGCGGCGCCTGTAGCGCTCTCTGCCCGCAGGGAGCGATAAAAGAAACTAACAGGGAAATCGGTATAGTTGAAAAGGGTAATTGCGGGACAATAGAATTCGTCCACGGGAAGCTCAATATCGGGGAAGCAATGTCTCCCCCGCTTATCCGTCAGGTTAAAAAATACATCAATCCCACAAAAACAGTTATTATCGACGCTCCTCCGGGGACATCATGTCCGGTGGTAACTTCGGTCAAAGGCAGCGATTTTTGTTTGCTGGTTACCGAGCCTACGCCTTTTGGCTTAAATGATCTGGTCCTGGCGGTTGAGGTATTAAGGAAGATCAAGATACCTTTTGGCGTAGTGATCAACCGCGCTGACCTAGGCAATAAGAAAACAGATTGGTTTTGCGAGAAAGAGGGTATCCCCGTATTGATGAAGATACCCTTTAAGAAAGAGATCGCTGTGGCTTATTCCAGGGGTGAGCCCATGGTTAGCGTATTCCCGGAATACAAGAAAGATTTTTCCACGTTATACAAAAAGATCGCAGGGATAGAGAAATGAAGCAAATTGTGGTCATCAGCGGTAAGGGGGGCACCGGCAAGACCGTAATCACGGGCGCTTTTGCCGCCTTAGTCAAAAATAAGGTTATGGCCGATTGCGATGTGGATGCCGCAGACCTGCATTTATTGCTGCAGCCAAAGATCGGAGAACGCCATGATTTCAGAAGCGGGGTAACGGCCTCAATCGATAAAAAGATCTGCCGGCAGTGCGGTAAATGTATTTCAGCTTGCAGGTTTGACGCTATAAGCGATAATTTTGCGGTTGACCATGTTG
>JAQUKF010000098.1 GCA_028719265.1 Candidatus Omnitrophota bacterium | reverse complement strand
CAGGATTAACTTATGGTCAAGATAAAAATCTGCGGGATAACCAATTTAGAGGATGCCTTGGTCTCTCTCTTTAGCGGGGCGGACGCGGTTGGATTCGTTTTTTACAAAAAGAGCCCGCGCTATATCGCTCCTCTTAAGGCCAGGAATATTTCGCGTATCCTGCCGGCGGGCATCAAACGGGTGGGGGTTTTTGTCAACGAAGACTTCGGTGCGGTAGAAAAGATCGCCCGGCTCTGCGCCCTGGATATGCTGCAGTTTCACGGCGAGGAGAGTGCCGGTTACTGCCGGAAATTCAGAGGGTATGGGATCATCAAGGCTTTTTTGGTCAAGGCGGGATTTGAGCCGGCCGGGATATCGGAATATAAAGGATGCGCCTGCCTTTTTGATACTTATTCGCGAAAACTGGCCGGAGGCACAGGGAAAATTTTTGACTGGCGTTTATTAAAGAATCTGGATAAAATAAAGAATCCGGTTTTTATTTCAGGAGGGCTTACCTGCGGGAATGTACGCAGGGCGATTGAGCTGTTTAAACCCGACTGGGTGGATGTATCAAGCGGGGTGGAAATAAGGCCGGGGAAGAAAGACATAAAAAAGATCAAGAGGTTCATTAAGGCGGTCAGGACGGTTGACCCAGCCTGAAAGGAGTTTTTAGTGTATCATAAAAAGCGGTTGCCGGACAAGAAAGGGCACTTCGGAGATTTCGGGGGAAGGTTTGTTCCCGAGACGCTCATCTACGCCTTGGATGAATTGGAGAAGGAATACCTGGGGGCCAAAAAAGACAAAGGTTTCCGCAGGGAATTGTCCTGTTACCTTGAGGAGTATGCCGGACGGCCGACCCCCTTGTATCAGGCCAGCCGTTTAAGTAAATATCTGGGGATCAGGAAGGTTTATTTAAAGAGGGAGGACCTTCTGCATACCGGTGCCCACAAGGTGAATAATACCCTGGGGCAGGTTATCCTGGCCAGGAGGATGGGGAAAAAGAGGGTGATCGCAGAGACGGGAGCCGGCCAGCATGGAGTAGCCACCGCGACGGTTGCGGCCTTATTCGGGATGCAGTGTGATATATATATGGGAGAGGAGGATATCCGGCGCCAGGAGCTGAATGTGCTGCGCATGAAACTGCTCGGTGCCAGGGTAATCGCGGTAAAGAGCGGGACAAAAACCTTAAAAGACGCCATGACCGAAGCGCTGCGCGATTGGGTGACAAATGTGCGCAGTACTTATTACATTATAGGAACGGTTGCCGGTCCGCATCCTTATCCGGCCATGGTGCGCGATTTCCAGTCCGTCATCGGCATAGAGACCAAGCGCCAGGTGCTGCGTAAGGAAAAAAGGCTGCCGGATTACCTGGTGGCTTGCGTCGGCGGAGGCAGCAACGCCATGGGCCTGTTCCATCCATTTTTCAAGGACGAGCGCGTAAAGATGATCGGCGTGGAGGCTGCCGGGTTAGGGTTGTCTTCCGGGAAACATTCGGCAAGCCTGGTGGCCGGCTCCGCGGGAGTCTTACACGGCTGCAAATCCGATGTCCTGGAGGACAGGTCCGGCCAGATCAATAACGCTCATTCGATAGCCGCCGGACTGGATTATCCGGGAGTAGGCCCTGAACATGCTTATTATAAAGAGATCGGCAGGGCTTTTTATACGGCTGTCTGCGATAAAGAGGCGATGGAGGCTTTCAGGCTGTTGTCCCGTATCGAAGGGATCATCCCCGCGTTGGAATCGGCGCACGCGATCGCCTATTTGATGAAACCCGGAAGGAAGATAAATAAGAAATCAATAGTTGTTGTTTGCCTGTCTGGCAGAGGGGATAAGGATCTACATGAATCGTATTGTTAAGAAGTTCGCAGAACTGAAAAAGAAGAAGAAAAAGGCCTTTATCGCCTTTATTACCGCCGGTTACCCCAGCTTGGCGGTAACGGGTAAGCTTGTCCTGGAATTCGAGAAGAAGGGGGTAGATCTAATAGAGCTGGGTGTTCCCTTTTCCGATCCCCTGGCCGATGGACCGGTAATCCAGGAGGCATCTTTGTATTCCCTGAAAAAGAAAACTACCCTGGCAAAGATCATTGCCCTGGTAAAGGATCTGCGCAGGGTTACGGACCTTCCTATCTGCCTGATGAGTTATTATAATCCCGTCTTTTGCATGGGGGAAAAGCAGTTTGTGGAGAGGGCATCGGCCGCCGGGGTTGACGGAGTGATCATCCCCGATCTTCCTTTTGAAGAGGCCGAAGGGTTTGCCAATTATGCCGGCAGGAAAGGGCTGGTCAATATATATTTTCTTTCCCCTACCAGTTCGCCGGAGCGGATAAGGACCATATCCAGGAGGGCCAGGGGTTTTATCTACTATGTTTCTTTAACCGGGGTGACCGGCGGCAGGAAAAATCTTTCGAGTGACCTTAAAAATAACCTAAGCAGGATCAAAAGCGCGACATCCGTACCGGTGTGCGCGGGGTTCGGTATATCCAGCGCAAGCCAATTAAGACAAGTACAGAGAATGTGCGACGGGGGGATTGTCGGGAGCGCTATCGTAAGCAAGATCAGGGAGAATATTTCGCGCCGGGATTTGGTCAAAAGGACAGGGGATTTCGTGGAAAGGTTCAATGTATAAAAAGGGAAGGCTAAGCAACGGTTTGAGGATAGTCACCAGGCAGATGAGCGGCGTAAGGAGCCTTTCCCTGGGCATCTGGATCAATATCGGCGGACGCTACGAATCCGGCAGCGATAAAGGTATTTCCCATTACCTGGAACACCTGCTTTTTAAGGGAACAAAAAAATATTCCTGCCGGGCGATCAAGGAGTCGATCGAGGGGGTAGGCGGGGCCCTGAACGGTTTTACCTCAGAAGAGCTTACTTGTTATCTGGTTAAGATCCCCGGCCGCTACCTGTCAAAAGCGCTTGATATCCTGGCCGATATGGTTATCTCTCCATCTTTAAAACAGGAAGATATCGATAAAGAAAGAACGGTCATCCTGGAAGAGTTGAAGATGTATAGAGACCTTCCTCAAAGCTATGTTTATGAGCTGTTGGATGACCTGTTATGGCCCAGGCAGCCTCTCGGCTCGCCGGTCATTGGAACGGTCGAGTCCGTAAGGGGAATAAACCGCGACAGCTTAAGCCGTTTCCGCAAGGCCCACTATACGCCCGCCAATATCGTGGTCAGCTGCGCCGGAGCGATAGATCACGATTTACTGAAGAATAGAGTTTCGCAGATATTCGGCCGCAGGCCTGCCGGAAAATCGAATGTCTTCAGCGCCGCCAAAGAGGAACAGCGCGGACAGCAGCTTAAGGTATTCGATAAGGTTACGGAGCAGACGCATATGGCCCTCGGGTTTCACAGCCTGAAGCGGGACCATCCGCTTAGGCATGCGCAGTCCTTGTTAAACGTGATCTTGGGCGGCAACATGTCCAGCCGGCTTTTTAATGAAGTAAGGGAAAAAAGGGGGTTGGCTTACGAGATCGGTACGGGCCTGAAAAAATACCATGATGCGGGCGCCTTTCTGGTCCATGCGGGAATAGACAATTGCAAGGTCTCTTCCTGCCTGGAGGTGATTTTTAGGGAGCTGGAGAAAACGAAGAGCAGGCTTGTGTCCGCCGATGAATTCAAGCGGGCTAAAGAGTTCTATCTCGGCCAGCTGATGCTGGCCCTGGAAGATACTATGGAGCATATGCTTTGGATGGGTGAAAGCATGGCTTGTTTGAATAAGGTATATGTCCTGGAAGATGTGATCAAAGAGGTAAACAGCGTTGACATCGGTGATTTGCGGGAGGTCGCCCGGCAGGTATTCAGGAGAGAGAAGATAAACCTGGCCCTGATTGGCCCGCTGGAGAAGGAAGAGAAGCGTATCTATTCAACGCTCAATCTGGGATAGAGATGTTAATATTGCTGATATTGCTGATCCTGGCTGCGGTTTCATTCTTTTTTTCATCCGCCGAAACATCTATCATCGGCTTGAGCAAGGTGCGGCTGCGCCATATGTTGCGAAAGGGTGTCAAGCGCGCGCAGAGCGTCCAGCGGGCGGTAACCAAGCTGGATAAGGTGATCACCGCCATCCTCATCGGGAACAACCTGGTGAACATCGCCATATCTTCTATCGTCACCGGGGTATTCGTGCAGATCTATGGTTATCATTGGGGAGTGGCCGTTGCCACCTTTGTTACCACGATCGTTCTGCTTATTTTCTGCGAAATAACCCCGAAGATACTTTCGGCAAAACACGCGGATAAGATGGCTCTTATTACCGCTCCGGTGATGGAGGTGATGGTGGTGGTTTTTAAGCCGCTTATCAGCCTGTTCATCGGCATCAGCAATTTCATACTCAAGATGTTGAAGGTGGAAATATCCAGGCGTTCCCCG
>JAQUKF010000097.1 GCA_028719265.1 Candidatus Omnitrophota bacterium | reverse complement strand
AGGCGGTTGACCTGGATCCCAAGAAATGCATACTTTGCGGCAGATGCGTGCATGTTTGCCAGGAGTCGCAGGATGTCTGGGCTTTATCGTTCCTGGAGAGGGGGATGAAGACCAGGATATCCCCGGACGGCGACATACAATTGGCCGATTCCCCCTGCGTGCGCTGCGGGCAGTGTTCCGCGCATTGCCCCACGGGAGCATTCGTCGAACATGATCATACCGCCCAGGTCTGGAAAGGCCTGTTGGATGCAGATAAGTATTGCGTGGTGCAGATCGCTCCCGCGGTAAGGGTTTCGATAGGGGAGGCTTTTGGTTATACCGGTAAGAATTTTACCAAGAAGCTCTATGCCTTGTTAAGGCGTTTAGGATTCAACGCGGTTTTCGATACCTCTTTTGCCGCAGATGTCACGATCATGGAGGAGGCAAGCGAGTTTGAGGAAAGGCTTTTGCACGGGAACAGGCCGCTGCCTTTGATTACATCCTGTTGTCCGTCCTGGGTGGATTTCATGGAAAAGTTCTATCCGGATATGATCGAGCATTTCTCTTCCTGCAAATCGCCGCACGAAATACTCGGGGTGCTTTCCAAGACGTATTACGCCGAGAAGAATAAGATTGACCCTTCCAAGATATTCATGGTTTCGATCATGCCCTGCACCTCCAAGAAATACGAGATAACCAGGAATGACGAGATGTACGCCTCGGGGTTCCAGGATATAGATACGGTGCTTTGCACCAGGGAACTGGTGCGCATGATCAAGCAGGCGGGTATAGACTTCGATAGCCTGCCAGATGAGGAATGCGACAGTATTCTCGGTGAATACGCCGGAGCAGGGGTGATCTTCGGCTCAACCGGAGGCGTAATGGAGGCAGCCTTAAGGACGGCGCATTATTTTGTCACCGGCAGAGAGCTGAAGAATGTAAAATTCGAGAGCGTCCGAGGCTTAAAAGGCGTCAAGGAGACCGAGATCGAGATCGATGGCAAGAAGCTTAAGATCGCCATTGCCCACGGTTTGGGGAATGTCGAGTATATCCTGAATAAGGTGCGTTACGCCAAGCAAAACAACAAGGAGATGCCTTATCATTTTATCGAGGTTATGGCCTGCCCCGGAGGCTGCGTGGGCGGGGGCGGCCAGCCGTATATGGTCACGGACGAACTGAGGATCAAGAGGGCGCAGGCGCTGTACGAGGACGATGAACAGAAGCAGGTCCGCTGCAGCCACCAGAACCCGTATATCAAGAGGATATATAAGGAATTCTTGGGTAAGCCTTTGAGCGAGAAGTCGGAAAAACTTCTGCATGTGCATTATAAGCCAAGGCCGGTTTACGTAAAATAAAATAAGCTGATAACAATCCTGCGGTAAGGATCAGGTATGTATCTACACTCAAGGGAGAATAATATGGAACCCCAATCTTTCTGCGGGAAGGATTTTTAGGCAGGGAGATGGGGTTTTTGTTTTTAAACAAAGGAGGGAAAGATGGAAAGGCGTCTGGGTTTCGTGGGGGTAATCATACATAACCGCAAGAAGACGGCTCCGCTGGTAAATAACATTTTGACGGAATTCGGAGACCTGATCGCCGGCCGCATGGGTATTCCTCATTTAAAGAGAGAGTTGAGCGTAATTGTGCTGATTGTGAATGCCTCTACCGATGAACTGGGCGCAATGACCGGCAAGTTAGGCAAGATCGACGGGGTGACGGTAAAATCGGGTTTGAGCAAATCCGAATAAGCGGCATAATACCGCTGCGCCTGTTCAAGCTAAAAAAAGGAAGTTATGAAATATATCAATGAAGAAAGGATCAACAACCTGCTTTTCGATGCGCGAAAAGCGGATTACGGCAGGGTCGAAGCGATCCTGAAAAAAACAAAAACCCTCCAGCGCCTGAGCCTAGAAGAATCCGCCGTCCTGCTTTCGGTTAAAGATCCTGAATATATCATGAGGATATTCGAGGCGGCGAGTTTTGTAAAAGACTCTATTTACGGCAGGAGGGTGGTGCTTTTTGCCCCGCTCTATATAAGCAACCTTTGCGTGAACAACTGCCGGTATTGCGGGTTCAAATCGGATAATGCCGCCATCAGGCGTAAAGCGCTGGATCCTTCCGAGATCAACCGGCAGATACAGTGGTTATTGAGGCGCGGGCACAAAAGAATACTGGTGGTCTGCGGAGAGGCCGCTCCCGGCGGGCTATCCAATATCGACTATTATCTTCAGGCAATCGGTTCTGTTTATGCCGCGCAGGTCGGCAAGCACAGGATAAAAAGGGTTAACGTCAATTGCGCTCCTTTAAGCGTAGATGATTTCAGGAAGTTGAAAGGCTCCGGCATAGGCACTTTCCAGATATTCCAGGAGACATACCATGATCAAACTTACCGTCAGATGCATATTAAGGGTCCGAAGAGCGACCCGGATAACCGGATCAGCGCGCCGGATAGGGCGTTTGAGGCGGGGATCGACGATATAGGCATCGGACCGCTTTACGGGCTGTACGACTGGAAGTTCGAGACATTGGGTTTGCTTTCCCATGTAGAGCATATGGAGAAGGAATTTAAGGTCGGTCCGCACACAATATCCGTCCCGCGCATAGAACCGGCGGAAGGAGCGGAGCTTTCTTTTGACCCGCCGCATAAGATCTCCGATGAGGAATTCAAGCAGGTGGTAGCGGTCTTGAGGCTTTCCGTACCGTACACCGGCATAATCCTGACCACCCGCGAATCTCCGGCCATGCGCGATCAGCTCCTGAGCCTGGGGGTTTCACAGGTGAGCGCGGAATCTTCCACTTCGCCCGGAGGTTACTCCGACAACAGGATCCCCAATGCCGAATTCTCCAGCGGCCAGTTTTCGCTCGGGGATAACCGGACCATCGAAGAGATCGTGGCTTCTTTGATCGAACACGATTATATACCTTCATTTTGCGCAGCCTGTTACCGCAAAGAGAGGACGGGAGAGGCTTTTATGCGTTTGGCCAAACCCGGAACGATCAAAGGGAAATGCAGCATGAATGCATTGATAACCCTCAAAGAGTATCTCGATGATTTTGCCTCCGAACCGGTAAGGGAGGCCGGCTATGATATGATCAGGCGCTATTACAGTCAGCTTGAGCATGCCGAACAGGAGATGCTTAAGTCTTTCTTTTCGCATGTAGATTCCGGCGTAAGGGATGAATATGTCTAAACTGGAGCGGATCTTAAAGCGGGTCTATGAAGCGCCTTTGCCGGAGGCTGCTGACCTGGAGCGGCTCCTGTCCTTAAACGAAAGAGAAGATATTGAGGCAATTTTCTCCTTTGCCGACAAGGTAAGGAGGGAGTTCTGCGGCGACGGGATCGCCCTGCGCGGTATAATAGAATTTTCCAATTTCTGCCAGCGGGAATGTGCGTATTGCGGGTTAAATAAGGGTAACCGCGCAATACAGCGTTACCGGATGAGTAAAAACGAATTACTGAAAGCGGTCAAAGACCTTGACTGCCGGAATATCAAGACCGTGGTTTTGCAGTCGGGGGAGGACAGCCGCCTGGATGCCTCATGGTTGGAAGACGTTATTTTGGAGATAAAATCCGGTTTTGATATGGCAATTACCCTTTCGGTAGGCGAGAGAAGCGAACATGATTACCGGACCTGGAAGAATGCGGGGGCAGACAGGTATTTGTTAAAGATAGAAACTTCCGATGAAGGCCTTTATTCATCTTTGCATCCGCATATGGATTTTTCCCGCCGCCTGGATTGCCTGCGGATCCTGAAAGGGTTAGGTTATCAGACCGGGTCGGGCAATATTATCGGGCTGCCCGGCCAGACCCCGGAGAGTATCGCTCGGGATATAATATTCTTCAAACGCGGCGATTTCGATATGATCGGGATAGGCCCGTTTATCCCGCATCAATCCAGCTCTCTGGCAGGACGGCAAAAGGGAGATCCCCTGCTTAGTTTAAAAACCGTCGCCCTTACCCGCATAGTGACCAGGGATACGCATATTCCCGCCACTACCGCTTTAGGCAGCTTGGAGAGGGATTACCGCATGGAAGGATTGAAATGCGGGGCGAATGTCCTGATGCCTAATTTTACACCTCGTCCATTCCGTGATCTTTATGAGATATATCCCGGCAAGAAGTGCGTCGATGAGCCGGTGGGAGAATGCGATATTTGCACGCAAGGCATGGCCGAAGCCCTGGGAAGGTTTATTGACCATTCAAGGGCGGACTCGCTTAAGATGCGGATGCGGCAGGTATCCGGCGCCCTTCCCCGTTAGATATGGGTTTGACAAAACAGTAATAAAGTAGTAAAAGTATATAAAACAGCCAGGAAGGACAGTTATGAAGGTCATATCCAGTGATATTATAGTAGATTCCGCGGGAGCCAGGGTCATAAGATTATCTTTGGCTGCTCCTGAGAT
>JAQUKF010000096.1 GCA_028719265.1 Candidatus Omnitrophota bacterium | reverse complement strand
TAGTTATCATAAAAATGTCCTTTTCTTGATCCATAACGCCTCCTTATTATTGCGTTATGGATATATTACCACTAGGACATTTTTATTTTGGCTAATTAGGACATTATCATATTGGTGTTACAAAAAGCTTTTGGACAATAACTAAAAATAAATCATTCCATACCGGGAGGTATTTTCTTCCAGGGATACCCGTCCAAAGCTTCTTTAAAACCAAGGTCAAAAAGCTCCCGCATCTCTACGGGATCAAAAAGTTCCTTGGCCCCGGATAAATGAGTAGCGGGTATGTAGGCCAGGTTAAAGTCCCCTTTACTGTTATTGGTAAACACGTAAAGCTGATAAAGGTCCCCGATGCTCTGAGCGTTAGTCATCGTATCCACTGTACGTTCGGCAATCGCAAAAAGCTTATCCGGGACCTCTTTATAAAAAGGGTCGATGTATCCGTTTCTTATAACATAGATCTCATATCTGATTTTGGAGGCATCGATGCCTTTTGCCTTGAGCGCCTTATCAAGCCCCTGCAGCACATCGTAAAGAAAAAATACCTGCTTACTTATCCCTCCGTCAACATGCATCTCGTCATAAATATTATTATCGGCTTCCACTTTTAAATAAACCGGGGGGAAAGCAACCGGAACAGATGCCGATGCCAATATGACCTTACGGAATAACATCAGGGCATCCTTATTGCCTGCGGAAGCGATCTTCCCCATATCCCAGATCACAAGACGCCCCGCATCGAGATTAGTCGTGCCCACATAAAGCCTGCGCCCTTTACCATGCTCGCTGGCGACATCCTCCAGCAGCTTGGCGTCTATATATTTTTCGATAAGCCGCTGCAGCGGCACGGTGCTGGCTATGGAGTTGCTGAATGGGATCCTTATACGGGGTGAGCGTATGCGCACTATATCTTTAGTGGAATATGCCGTGTAGAATTCTTTTAATTGCCGGTCATATCCGCTCCCCAGGAACGCAAACGGAGCGATTATCGCCCCGGTACTTATGCCGGTAACAACCTTAAAAACAGGACGGTTTCCGGACTCCGACCATCCGTTGAGCAACCCGGCGCCATAAGCACCGTTGGCAGCTCCTCCCGAAATAGCAAGCATGGAATAAGTACGGCTGGAGTTGAAATCAAAAAACGGCCGGGCATCTTTTTGTTCGTTTTCCAACAAACCGATAAAATCTTTCTTGAAAGAATCGCTCGGTATTCCGCTAAAGGCCCTGATATCCCGCAGGCCAAAAACACTGCTATTGATTAATGTCTCTTCCGGAACAGCGTGCCGCACGCCCGCGCATCCGGAAACAAGAAGAATTCCAACGAGCAAATAAAAAGGTTTTCTTCTCATTGTATCTAAGGATAAATACCCTTGCCCCGCCTCTTGACTATTATCAAGGCAGCACTTACAACTTCGGGGTCGTATAACGATCCGCTGTTCTGCCTGATTTCACTCAATGCCGCCTCCACGGCCATCGCCGGCTTGTAAACCTGCGGGGAGATCATCGTATCGACCACGTCGGCAACAGAGATTATCTTTGCGAGAGGATTGATCTGGCTTGCGCGCAAACCAAAAGGATAACCCGAACCGTCAAGCCTTTCATGATGCTGGAGCGCGACCTCCGCCGTAAGCGGGCTGGACTTTATGATATGCAGCAAGATATGACCTATGCGCGTATGCTCCCTGATTACCGCGGATTCTTCTTCATCCAGGGCGCCCGGCTTGTTTATTATCTCTTTAGGCAAATGCAGTTTGCCGATATCGTGGGTGATCGCCGCCAGACAAACATCCTCAATGCCTGCGGCGCGGTATTTTATTTCCCTGGCTATGGCGCAGGCCAGCCTTGCAACGCGCCTTCCATGCATAAGGACGGAGCGGTTCTTGTTCAACAGCTTGGAGATCAAAAATAAGACATCCAGGTTTTCCATGCGTTTTAGCGCCTTGAAAGAAACCTTTCAAAGCGATCCAGATACCAAAAGACCACCGGAACCAGGATGAAAGTAAATACGATCGAAGCGAGCATTCCGCCGGTCATAACAGCCCCCATGGACTGTTTCATTTCCATTACCGACCAGAACTGCGGCAGGACTCCCAGGATGATCGCCAGCGAAGTCATGATAATTACCCTGAATTTTTCCGAAGCCCCCAGCCAGAGGGCCTCTTTGACAGAAACTCCTTCTTTTATCTTAACGAGGGCGTAATCAAGAAGGAGTATGGCGTTATTTACCACCATACCTACAAGCATAACTACGCCCATAAGGGATGCGACGTTTATGGAGTGGCCTGTCAGGAACAAACCCAGTACCATGCCGATGACCGAAGTGGCGACGGTCATGATGATGGTTACAGGATAGGCGATCAGCGAGTTCATCAGGGCGCATAACAACATAAAGGTCAGGATAACCGCCAGGATAAACGCCTTGCCCAACTCGCGGTTTGACTCCTGCATATTCTCGGCATTGCCCACATAACGGTAGCCATAGCCCTCCGGGAATCCCATGGCCTTGAATTTATTGTCCAGAAGACCGCTCACATAACCAAAGGCGCTCTTGCCGAGGAAACCATCCAAATGAATAACCCTCTCCCTATCCCTGTGCCATATTACCGGAATGGCCTTATCGGTTTTTAATTCCCCCAGCGCGTCTATCGGTATTAACCCTTTCCTGGAACGGATAGAGATAAGTTTTAAGTCGTCAAAATCCTGGGCATACCTATCACTCAGCTCGATATTAACCTTGTATTCTTCCCCTTTTTCCTTGTAAACATTCGAGTCCTCCCCGTAAATGGAGGCGCGCAGAGCAGAGCCGGTATCGACGCCGGTAATCCCGTATTCAATAAGCTTGTCCTGATAAGGTTTAAGCTTTATTTCGTTCTTCGGGGTCTTGTAAGACAAGATCACGCTGCGGAAATATCCGCTCTCCTGCATTATCCCTTTCATCTTCCTGGAGAGATCGATCATCTTATCGTAATCTACTCCGTATAGGTCTATAGCAATATCCCCTGTGCCGGGTTCAAGCGCTATCCCGCGTTCAAAGCTTACCTCCAGGTCGGGAATATCAGCCATGAATTTGACAAGCTCATCCATGATGTCGGTGTCTTTCCTGCGGCGGTCTTTTAAAGGCAAAAGGTCCAAAGTGATCTTCGCGTTCTCCACCCCGTTCTCACCGATATTGGTAAGATAAGACTTCTTCTCTGGAATGCTATCAAGGTATTTCTCAACCAGCCCAACGGTCTCGATCGTCCGCTCGATGGTCGAACCCTGCGGGAGGATCATGTTTATCCTGATCTGGTCTTCGTCCGACTGCGGGGCAAAATCATTTTCGACGTAAGGAAGGATCGAAAACATGGAAAAGAACAGGATCGCCACCGTCAAGATGGTCATCTTGGGATGCCGAAAGATAAAATCAAAAATATAGCGGTATTCTTTCTTAAGAAAATCTATCAGGCGGTCAACCTGCCCGCGCATCAGTTTTAGGAAAGCAAAAATCCTGTGGAAAATATTGCCTGGGCTATCCGTTCTATTCTCCGCCTCTGGCTTAAGGATAGCCGCGCAAAGCATAGGCGTAAGAGAAAAGGAGGCAAGCAGGGAAAAAAGCGTGGCATATACGACCGTAAGACCGAAAGACTTCATGAACAAACCGACCAACCCCGCCATCATGGCGATCGGCATAAAAACCACCAGGTTAGTCCCGGTTGCGGCAATGACCGGCACCACCACCTCTTTCGTCCCTTTTATCGCCGCCTCCTCCGGATTCTCCCCCCGCTTAAGATGGGCTAAGACATTCTCGATAATCACCAGGGCGTTGGAGATCAATGTACCCAAAACCGTGGCTATTGCCAAAAGGGTTAGGGTATTGATCGAAAAACCGGACATCCAAACCGGGAAAAGCGTCGAGACGATCGACGTAGGGATAATGATGGAGGCGATAAACGTCGTCTCCCATTTTCCCAGGAACAGATAAAGTATCAAGGCGGTAAAGATAAGTCCGTAAAATATACTGAACTGCGTACTGTTAGTCTCATTAATAATAAAGGTAGTGGTGTCGCTGGCGATATCCAGATACATGCCTTCAGGCAATCTGGACCTGAACTCATCAAGCCGCTGGCGCATCTGCCTGGCGATAGAGACGGCGTTTCCGTCGGAAGATTTGTTGACGGAAAGACCGACCACCTCCCTGCCGTTAAATCGGGCGTTGGTTTCTATCTTCTTGTAGCCATCCTCTACGACGGCGATATCCTTAAGGAGGAATACCTCCCCATCGGCAGAAGTAAGCTCCATATCGGAGATCTCCCCAACATCCTGGAACTCCCCGATGAACCTTACCTTAAGCGAATTAAAGCCTTTCTCCAGATCACCGGCCGGGATATTCTTGTTCTTGGCAAGCATCTGGCTGATCACTTCGCCGATAGAGA
>JAQUKF010000095.1 GCA_028719265.1 Candidatus Omnitrophota bacterium | reverse complement strand
TTTGATACCGCCTTGAATGTCGCCACGGAATGTATCGACCGGCTGCATACCACCGCAGAGAGCCATCACCGGATAATCGTAGCGGAGGTCATGGGCAGGCACGCAGGATGGATCGCCATAGAGTCCGGTATTGCCGGAGGGGCGGATGTGATCCTGATACCTGAGATCCCTATTGACATGGATGAGGTATGTTCGATTATCAAAAAAAGGCATGATAGGGGCAAGACCTTCAGTATAGTGGTAGTGGCTGAAGGCGCGCAGTTCAAGGATGGGGAGATGGTCACCCAGGAGAAAAAACTGGATTCTTTCGGTCATGTCCGCCTGGGAGGCATCGGCGAGAACCTTGCGGCGCAGATTGAAAAGAGGACGGGGTTTGAAACCAGGGTCAGCGTTTTAGGCCATATACAGAGGGGAGGCTCTCCTACGGCCTTTGACCGTGTTTTGGGCACGCGCCTGGGGGTCAAGGCGGTGGAGTTGGTCAAGAATAAGAAATTCGGAAGGATGGTGGCGCTGGCCGGAATAAAGATCATCGATGTCCCGCTTGAGGAGGCGGTAAAATCGTTGAAGACGGTAGATATGGAACTTTATGATATCGCCAAAGTTTTCTTTGGTTAGGTTTTGAGGTACCCCGCGCTAACTGGAGCCTGGCGCTTATAGGAATTGCGCCAGTGTGCGATAGGTAGCGCAAATTGCGCGGGTATCCTACTTGTGGAGGAAGAAATGCGCGAGAGGATCAAGGATATACTTTTAGAAAGTATTCAGGTCAAAGAAGAGATACTGCGTAACCAGATCGAATCTATATTCGAGATCGCCCAACTTATGATCGACTGCCTTAAGAAGGACGGGAAGGTGATTGTTTTCGGCAACGGCGGATCAGCCGGGGACAGCCAGCACATTGCCGCAGAGCTTGTCGGCCGGTTCAAAAGGGACCGTTCGGCCCTGGCGGGGATAGCCTTGACTACTAATACCTCGGTATTGACCTCGCTGGCTAATGATTATGGCTATGACGTGGTTTTTGCCAGACAGGTGGAGGCCCTTGGCAAGAAGAATGATGTGGTTATCGCCATATCGACAAGCGGAAAGGCCAAGAGTGTAGCCTTAGGGATCAAACAGGCTAAGAAGATGGGTATCAAGACAGTGGCTTTGAGCGGAGGGGACGGGGGAGAGATTGTGAAATTGGCGGATGTTTCTCTTTTAGTGCCTTCCAAGATAACCGCAAGAATCCAGGAAGCTCACATTACCATCGCCCATATAATATGCGAAATGATCGAACAGGAGCTCTGCCAGGAGCAAAAATAGCCTCCCTTGCCGGGCTCAAAAAGAAGCTCGCGTTCCTTAAGCGAAAAGGCAAGCGCGTTGTTTTTACCAACGGCTGCTTTGATATTCTGCATTACGGACATGTCAAATACCTGCAGGATGCCAGGGCCAAGGGGGATTGCCTGGTTGTAGCGGTCAATACTGATTCTTCCGTAAGGAAGATCAAGACCGATAAGCGTCCGATCGTAGGTGAGGATGACCGCCTGCGCGTGGTTGCCGCGCTTGGCTGCGTGGATTTTGCATTTTTATTCAAAGAAGATAATCCGCTTAAGGTAATCAAGGCCTTAAAACCGGATATCCTGGTTAAGGGGTCGGATTGGGACAAGAAAAATATAGTGGGAGCGGATTTTGTAAGGAGTTATGGCGGCAAGGTGCTTACCATAAAACTGGTCAAAGGCCGCTCAACCACCGCAATAATCGATAAGATCGCACGTCTCTTCGGGGGCAAGTGATTTTCCTGCTCCTGTTTTTGACCGGCAAAAGGCGGTATAAACACTTTGAAAATAAATAATAATATCCATCGCATTATCGACGCAAACCTTAACCGGCTCAAAGAAGGTTTGCGCGTTTGCGAAGAGATAGCGCGTTTTGTCCTTGATGATTATAGGCTTACGGCGGACTTAAAGCGCCTGAGGCACGGAGTCGACCGGGCAGCCGGGAAAATTTGTCCTGTTTCCCTGCTGCTTGAAGGGCGCAACAGCAGGTCCGATGTTGGGAGATTGAATTCCCGCGGGGAATTGAAGCGCTGCGGTTGCAAGGATATCTTCCGGGCTAATCTCCAGAGGGCAAAAGAATCCCTGCGCGTGCTTGAAGAATTCAGCAAACTGGCGGATGAGAAATCTGCCCTTTCTTTTAAACGGCTCAGGTATGAGATTTATGCACTCGAGAAAGATTCTTTTAAAAAAATCTCTTCTTTACCTGATTGTGGATAAACCTGGATTTAGCGGCTTAGTGCCTTGCGGGGTAGGGATATTCCAATTGCGGGATAAATCTTCTTCGAAGGCGCGCCTGTTAAGTTCCGCGATAAGGCCGGTAAAGTTTTTGAGAAACAGCGGGTCGCTTTTTATCGTTAACGATCATATTGATGTGGCTGTCCTTTCCGGAGCAGACGGGGTGCACCTTGGACAAGGGGATCTCCCCCTGGAAGAGGCAAGAATGCTTTTGGGGAAGGATAAGGTTATCGGCATATCCTGCCATAATCTTTCCCAGGCACTGAAGGCCCAGGAGAAAGGCGCCGATTACATCGGTATCGGGCCGATTTATCCTACTGCCACCAAACCCGAATGCAGACCGGCAGGCTTAAAGGTCTTGCGGCGGCTTAAAGGAAAGATAAGGATACCTTATTTTGCGATCGGCGGCATCGGAGAAAAAAATATAAACGAGGTGCTTGCCGCAGGCGCCCGGCGCATAGCGGTGAGCCGGTCGGTACTGAAGGCAAAGGATCCTGCCGGGGCAGCACGCAGATTGTATAGCAAACTTAAAGACATTTTGAATTAAAATGACACAGCTGGAATACGCAAAAAAGAATATCGTAACCGCGCTTATGCGAAAGGTAGCCCGCCTGGAAGGGGTAAGTTCTTTGGAACTTATGCGTTTGATCTCCCGTGGGCAAGTAGTGATCCCGCTGAATATAAACCATGATATCCAAAAGCCCTGCGCCATAGGCAGCGGGTTATCAACCAAGATCAACGCCAATATCGGTACTTCAACCGATGAGTCAGGTATCTCCGATGAGATAGAAAAGCTCAAGACCGCCGTAAAATACGGGGCGGACGCGGTAATGGATTTGAGCGTAGGGGGAGACCTCCATAAGATGAGGCGGGAAGTTTTGAGGTTCTCTAGCGTACCGGTAGGTACGGTTCCGGTTTATGAGATGGCGGTCAGGGCACAGAAGAAAAATAAAAATTTCCTGAAATTCAGCGCGCAGGATATGCTCGATGTCCTGGAGGCCCAGGCAAGGGAAGGGGTTGATTTTTTTACCGTACATTGCGGGGTAACGCGCAAAAGCCTGGCTGCCTTAAAGAAGCAGAAAAGGCTTATGGGAGTGGTCTCCAGGGGAGGGGCGTTGGTTGCCAGCTGGATGAAATTCCATAATAAAGAGAACCCCTTTTATACTCATTTCGACCGCCTGCTGGATATAGCGCATAAATATGATATAACTTTGAGCCTGGGGGATGGGTTAAGGCCTGGTTCGATATTGGATGCCACCGATAAGGCGCAGATTGCGGAGTTAAAGATCCTTGGCGTGCTGGCCAGGCGCGCACGCTTGCGTGGTGTGCAGGTTATGATCGAGGGCCCCGGGCATGTGCCTTTGGATCAAATCGAAAAAAATATGCTTTTGCAGAAAAAATATTGCGACGGGGCGCCTTTTTATGTATTAGGGCCGCTGGTCACGGATGTATCCGCCGGTTACGACCACATTACGTCGGCTATCGGCGGTTCGCTGGCAGCCGCTTTCGGCGCCGATTTCCTTTGTTATGTGACCCCTGGCGAACACCTGCGGCATCCGACGCTTGAAGATGTCCGTGAAGGGGTGGTCGCCTCACGGATTGCCGCTCATGCCGGAGATTTGGTTAAGCGCAAAGATGCAGCCATAAAATGGGACAAAAAGATTTCAGCTGCCCGTAAAGCCAGGGACTGGAAAAAGCAGATCCAGTTGTCGATCGATCCTGAAAGGGCCAGGCAATACCGCCTGTCCAGCAGGCCTAAGCTTTCCGACGTTTGCACGATGTGCGGGAGGTATTGTTCCATTAAGCTGATGGAGAATTGTAATAAAAGGTAATGCATTTTTCATGATACCCGCCTGAAAGGAAAGGCGGGTACGCCGTTTTCTGCGGCGATTGCGCGAGTACGCGTCTGGTAATTTGCAGCACCCTGCACTGATCGGAGTTGTGCAGGTGCGCGCTTGGTAGCTTGCGGCACCCTGCGTTTATCGGAATTACGCAGGTGCGCTATAGATGACCATGTACCTCGCGCTTATTGGAATTGCGCGAGTACGCGTCTGTACGCGGGTGTAATTCAATGGTAGAATGGCAGCTTCCCAAGCTGCATACGGCGGTTCGATTCCGCTCACCCGCTATGAATTGCGGCGGCGGCTCCCTGCCTGACGGCAGGCAGGGATTCCGCTCA